>QHXG01000727.1:0-403 GCA_003222845.1 Acidobacteriota bacterium
AGTTCATCGAATCGCCACAACTGCAAACTTACCAGAAACTGCGGACTCACGCGCTGATGTGCGATCCAGCGTCCGACAAACTCGTTAACCGGAAGTCTAGAGTCGGGCTACTGCCCGACCAAGCGGGCGGTAGCCCGCTTCTAAACCGGGCCATGGACGATCGGACTGAACATCAGCCTTTGATCGTGAACTCTGAATGGTTTTCCTGGAGAGAGAAAGCCCTGACTCATCTGCGCGCGATCACAAAAGCCGAGATGCGATCCGCCAATCGAGTTCAGCCGAAATACGCCTGGCAACACTCTCCCGATCACTCGCTATTGGTAGAAATATTTCTCTGGGAGCAGAACTACGAAGAAGCCTGGCAGGAAGCAATCGCCGGCGGCTGCTCACAACACCTCTGGCT
>QHXG01000727.1:429-3099 GCA_003222845.1 Acidobacteriota bacterium
GGAAAGATCGCTCCCAATTTACCGGGAACTAATCGCCCCCACCCTCGCACGCACGAACAACGCCGCGTACGATGAGGCGATCAAACTCTTAGGCAAGATGCGCAAGGCAATGCTCTCGCTCGATCGCACAACCGAGTTCGACGATTATCTCGCCGCCCTCCGCGCGGAATACAAACGCAAGCGCAACTTTATCAAGCTGCTGGATCGAATGAGGAAACTGTAAAGGTAGTGCGCGGCCACTGAGGGCGGCGGGATCCGGTCGCTACCGCTCGCGGTTCTGTAACGGCGGACTTCAATTGCATTCGTATCCTCAGATTTACTTGCTGTTGTGAAACGCGCAGCGGGCGGCGCCGTAGAGCGCGGTCTTGTCGTCGAGGATGACGTGCACGGGGATTGACGCGACGAGCGAGGACATGCGGCCTTTATCTTTGAAGGCGCGCATGAAGGTGCCGTCTTTCAGCTTGGCGATGATCTTCGGCGCGATGCCGCCGCCAATGTAGACGCCGCCCAACGATTTCATCACCAGGGCGAGGTTGCCGGCCATGGCGCCGTAGACTTCGACGAAGAGTTCGAGGGCCTTCACCGCGAGCTCAGACTTGTTCCCGAGCGCTGCTCTTGAGACGGCGGCAGTATGGTCGCCACTCGCAATCTCTTCTGCGAGCCAGGTTGGCTCTTCAGCGAATTTGGTGTCACGCAGGAAGCTGTAGATATTAAAGAGGCCGGGCCCGGAGAGTGCGCGCTCGTAAGAGACGTGCCCGCCGTACTTCTGGTTCAAGTAACGCAGCAGATCGATCTCGATCTCACTGTTCGGCGCGAAGTCGGCGTGCCCACCTTCGGACGCGATAGGGCGATAGCGTTGTCCGTCCCAGGAGAGCGCGGCCATCCCAAGTCCGGTTCCGGCGGCGATCAGAGCGCGATTTCCGGTGGACGATTGGTCGCCTTCGTTCAGGGTGTAAAGCTGCTGATCGCGCAAACCTTCGATGCCATAGGCTGTGGCTACTAAGTCGTTGATGAGATCGACTCGTTCGATGCCGATCGTGCGCGCGAGAGCGGCGCCGTCTACGTGCCAGGCGAGATTCGCAGGCTCAACGCGCCCTCCGACAATGGGCCCGGCGATGCCAAAACATGCTCGTTTCACTTCCGGGGAATTTGTGCTTAGGTACAGTTGGAGGATGGCGTTAAGCGATTCATACTGCTGGCTCGGAAAACTCTGCGAATTGATGGGCGTGGCGAGCTGATCCGCCGCTTCGCTAAAGAGCGCGATGCTTGTCTTTGTGCCCCCGATATCTCCGGCGAGAATCATAGTGTCTATTCCTTCTTGAAGAGCGTCCACTTCCACGATGCGCCTTCCTGATTCGTGCCTTCGCCCTTCATCACATTGCCGTCGATGTTGCCCTGCAAGACTGAATACGAATTGCCGATCACTATTTGGATGTTGTTGCCTGATTGCTTCCAACTGCCTTTGATTGTGCGCGGCGAAGTGACGCCGTTCTCGCGCACTTTAAGAATGTAATTAAGCTGACCTTCTTTCAAGAACTCCATCGTATACTCGCCGGCTTCGGGGCTTGTGCCTGTCCAGCTTGTGCCCGCGAGTGACGTGGATGAGTCACGCGGTTTCAGCTCGATCCCGGTGTCACGACTCGTAGTGTTGGGGTTGGCGGGAGAACCGGTGTCAATCGGGTTAGTTTGCTGAGCTGCTTTAGGATCACGCACGGAGATGACCAACTCATCGGCGCGATAGCCTTCAATGACGGCAAACGGTTTCTGATCTTTACCTGGCCCCAAATCCTGCAGGACGCGCTTCGGCACGCGTTCCTGCAAGTACTTCACCAGACTCGCGAGCGTTACCTCGCCTTTCTCATTTGCTGCTGCACCTCGAAGGGCTTCGACCAGAATCCAGGTGAAATAGCCCTGCTTCTTCTCTTTGAATTCGTATGCCCGGTGTCCAACCTCCGTCGCGTAGAGCGTGGCGAACGCCTGGACTTCTCGATTGCGGACATCGAAGTTGAAGCCGCGCGTGTAAGCGGGCGTCAGAGGATTATCAGCGTTGGCCCGTCCAACCGGATCGTTGCGGCAAGCGTCCAGAATCAACAGCACCTGGGTCACGCCGATCTTCTTAATCCTCTCTTTGATTTGCGAGACATTGATGGCGGTCTGTTCGAGCAGTTCGACATCGTCACTGACCTGGGCGTCGGCAGGCAGCAAAAACGCCTGGCCGCTTCGTTCGATACCGTGTCCCGCGAAAGAGAGAAGCAGCAAACCATCGGGAGGAACAACCGCTGCCATATTCGAGAGACGCCGCAGAATGTTGCCGCGAGTTGGTTGTCGCTCGGCCGGCTGATCCGAAGCGAGCAAGGTCACTTGCTCGCCGGGAAAACCGGCATATTGGATGAGCGCATTAGCGAGTGTCTTCGCGTCGTTACTGGCGCCACCAAGCGTGGTGATCTGCGTGTCTGCGTACTGGTCAACACCAATGACCACGGCGTAGCGCTTGGCGATCGCCGGCAACGCTTTGACTTGCTTGTCAGATATTCCCAGTCCACGGTCACGGGGCTGCGCCCTGGTGAGGGTGGCGGTCAAACCGATGAGGATGAAAGACGTGACAGTTAACTTGATTACTAAGTTTGTCGCTCGGACGAGTGAAGACCTCATATTCATAATTTGCCTCCC
>QHXG01000713.1 GCA_003222845.1 Acidobacteriota bacterium
ATTCGCTGTCACGCAACTTGTTGTACTCGGGCTGTTTGTCTTGCTCACTATCATCGCCGCCATCAAGTTTCGAGGTGAACAACTACGGGGGGCTTAGTCCTCCCGACCAATTCGAGTTTGTAATTGAGGATGACATGAACACTTTCATGCGCGCCGGCCTCGGGGCCGCGATAGTCGTACTTGCGTTAACCGCGAACCTCTCTGCGCAGATGCGGACCGGGATCGAAAGTCGCTTCGCGGTAGTTAACGGAGTGCGACTTCACTATCTCATCGCCGGTAAAGGCGATCCGGTGTTGCTGCTGCATGGCTATGCCGAGAACAGTCACATGTGGCGGCCACTGATGGTCGAGTTGGCAAAGAGTCATACAGTGATCGCGCCGGACCTGCGCGGCTTCGGCCAATCGTCCAAGCCGATGACGGGTTACGACAAGAAGACGATGGCCCAGGACATTCATGCTTTGGTCCAATCGCTCGGTTATCACCGCGAGACTGTTGTTGGTCACGACATTGGATTAATGGTCGCTTACGCTTATGCCGCGCAATACTCGAACGAAGTCGAGCGGATTGTCTTGATGGACGCATTTCTTCCCGGCGTTGGTGATTGGAAGACGGTGTGGCTGTTAAGAGATCTCTGGCACTTTCACTTTTACGGCGAAACCCCGCTCAAGCTGGTTGCCGGACGTGAACGGATCTACTTCGAGCATTTCTGGAATGATTTTGCCGCCGACCCAAAGCACTCGGTGCCCGAAGCGGATCGACAGTTTTACGCCCGATCGTATGCGCAACCCGGCGCGATGCGTGCAGGTTTCGAAGTCTTCCGCAACTTTGAACAGGACGCAAAAGACTTCGCGCAGTTTGCCGAAACGAAACTGACAATGCCGATGCTGGTGCTGACTGGGGAAAAGGCTTCAGGAGAGTTTTTGATTGAGCAGGCTCGTCTGGTAGATACAAACGTCGAAGGAGTGGTTATCAAAGGCAAAGGTCATTGGCTGATGGAAGAAGCGCCGCAACAGGTTATTCCGCAACTGGTCGCGTTTATCAACAAGTCGCTGTAGGCTCGACTGCATGAACGACACACCTAACGCAACATCTGAGGATGCCTTATCGCCACCGCCGGGGAGTACTCCCAGCGAGATGTTTCCAGTTCTGACCTCCGCGCAACAAGCTCGCGTCCTCCTACACGGGCGACGTCGGACCGTAGAAGAGAACGAGATCGTCGTCGAACTCAATGAGCATGTAACCAAATTCTTCGTCGTGGTCAGCGGACAACTGCACATCCTGCAGGTCTCGAACAATCAGGAGCACGTCGTCGCCATTTGCAATCCGGGCATGTTCACCGGCGAACTAAACGTGCTCTCGGGCCGTCGTGGACTCGTCCGCATACGCGCCGCGGAAAAATCAGAACTCATCGAAATCGAGCGCGAGGCTCTGCAGACGCTGGTCGAGACCGACAGCGAACTCAGCGATATCTTTCTGCGAGCTTTCATCCTGCGTCGTCTGGAATTAATTGCGCGCGAAGTTGGTGACATCGTTTTGATTGGATCCAGTCATTCGCTTGACACCCTTCGCATCAAGGAGTTTCTCACTCGCAATTACCAACCTTATTCCTACATCGATCTCGAGCGTGATGCTGAGGTTCAGGAAATGCTCGATCGCTTTTCTCTGTCGATTGATGACCTGCCCGTTCTGATCTGTCGCGGCACCGCAGTACTGCGCAATCCAACCAATGAGGAAATTACCGACTGCCTCGGATTTAACGAAGGAATCGATCAAGCGCATGTGCGCGACCTTGTCATCGTTGGCGCCGGGCCCGCAGGTCTGGCGGCCGCAGTGTATGGAGCATCGGAGGGGCTCGATGTCCTGGTGCTCGAATCAAGTGGGCCCGGCGGCCAAGCAGGAGCCAGTTCGAAAATCGAAAACTATCTTGGCTTCCCTACCGGCATATCCGGACACGAGCTTGCCGGCCGCGCATACGCGCAAGCGCAAAAGTTCGGCGCGGAGATGTTGATTGCTAAGGACGCGAAAGGCTTGGCTTGTGATCGACGGCCTTACGCGGTGTTGATTGGAGATGGGCAACATGTTCCTGCGCGCACCGTGGTGATTGCTTCGGGTGCCCAATACCGAAGACTACAGTTGGAAAACCTCTCGAAGTTTGAGGGCGCTGGTGTCTATTACGGGGCCACGCATCTGGAAGCTCAGTTGTGTGGCGGTGAAGAAGTAAT
>QHXG01000714.1 GCA_003222845.1 Acidobacteriota bacterium
CAAAAGCCGGCGAATAATGGCGGACTGGCTGCGATTCACGACGTTCTCGACTTTGCAACTGGTGTAGAAGGTACCCACGTCACTAGTCTTCCTTGGAAAGGGTGCCCTTGCCATTGTACTGATCAAGCTTTCGATAAATCGTCTTTCGACCGATGTTAAGCAACTTCGCCGCGCGTGTCTTGTCGCCCGACGTGTAGTCAAGCGTTGCTTCAATCGCGTGTCGCTCGATTTCGTCCATCGACGACGGAACTTCTATCTCCATTTTTGCGCTGCGCCCTTCGCTGGCGGCCTGCGCTCGCTCTGCCCTGACCATCGCCTCTCGTTTTGATAGGACATTGCCAATCGCGCTTGGAAGATCGTCAAGTTCGATTTGCCTGCCGGCGGCGATGATCACAGCTCGTTCGACGGCATTCTCAAGTTCGCGCACGTTACCGGGCCAGTCGTAGCTAATCAAGGCGCTCAGCGCAGGTTTGGAGATGCCCGAAACAAACCGACCGGTACGCTGTTTGTAGTGTTCCAGAAAATGAATCACTAAGGGGTGAATATCTTCGCGCCGCTCGCGTAGCGGCGGGAGATTAATCGGGAAGACCGAGAGCCGGTAGAAAAGATCCCGACGGAAACTTCCTTCGTCGACGGCGCGCTCCAAATCGACGTTTGACGCCGCGATGATTCGCACATCTGCCTTCAGAACTTCATTTGCGCCTACGCGCGTGAATTCTCCGTCCTGTAATACGCGCAAGAAACGAACTTGCGCGGCCAGAGTCATCTCCCCGACTTCATCCAGGAAAAGCGTCCCGCCGTTGGCCTCTTCAAAACGGCCGCGTCGGCGGGCGCGGGCATCGGTGAACGCGCCTTTCTCGTGGCCAAAGAGTTCAGACTCGAGTAGCGTTTCGGGAATCGCGCCACAGTTGAGTTTGATGTACGGCTTGTCTTCACGGCCCGAATTGAAATGAATAAGATTTGCCAGCAGTTCCTTGCCGGTGCCTGATTCCCCGTGAATCAAAACCGAAGTTTGCGTATCGGCAACACTCAGGCCCAACTGAATAGCGCGGCGAATCGCCGGCGCCTGTCCGATGATTCCTTCTTCGCCATACCGTTCATGCAGCGCGCTCTTCAGACGCATCACTTCCGCGGAAAGATGATCTCGCTCCAGCGCCGTCCCGATTTGATCGGCAATGCCTTCCACCAGCGCGACCTCATGATCTTTGAAACCATCGCGAGGTTCACTCCAAACCAGACCGAGTAGTCCGAACGCGTGGCCCGCGATGCGCACGGGCGCGACTAGCGCGGCTCTTCCGCCGAGCGTGGCATTGAACATGATGCGCAACGCCAGCGGTAGATCGTTTTCCAGCAGCTTCAGGGGCTTGCCCTGTGCCAGCACTTCAACCATAGCCGGGTATGCGGTAATATCCATCGACTGACCGTGGGCTTCGATCAGGCCGCGCACGTTATCGGTGCGGGCGTGTGGCGCGGCTTTGAAAGCGGCGAGACTGATGCGCTTTTCGTCCGAATCGAGCACGCCCAGGGCGCAATAATCCGCCCCCACCAGTGACAATGTGCGGTCGAGCACCGCCGAAGTTACTTCGCCAAAATCCGATCGCGCGTTGAGCGCGTTGGCGATTTCCAGCAAGGCTTTGGTCGTATCAGCCTCGCGCTTCTTGTCGGTGTAGATTCGCGTGTACTGATAACCAATCGCCAGTTGGGTGGCAATTGAAACCAGGAAGGCCACTTCTTCATCGAACCACCGACGCGGCGCCCGCGTCTGATGCAAGCCGATAATTCCCAAGACTTCGTCACCGAGAACGACCGGCACCACGAGTAACGAGCGCGTCCCCAGACTTCTGGCAAAGAAGCGCACCTTGTGATCGATGGTAGTGTCCGCCGTGTCGTCAAGCTTGATTGGCTGTTTAAGATCGAGGTGTTGCGAAAGCGTTGCCACGTCCACGGGAATGCGCGCGTCCAAACTTGACGGCACGGCTTCAGACGCCCGCCATTCGTGGCTGACTCGTAGTTCGCCTTCGGCAGTCAATTTGATGATGTCGCAGCGATCGACTTCCATCATCCGGCCCAGCTCCGCGACAATCACTTTCAGGAACGAATCCAGATTGATCGAAGTCGGCAGCTTCGCCGCCAGACGCCCGATAATGGACTCACGGGCTTCGTGCAGCTTCAGCTTACGTTCGAGCGAAAGACTCTGCTCTGTTTCGAGTGCCGTTTGCATCTGAGGCGAATTAGCTGCGAATAGAATATCAGAAGGGATTGCCGCGGACTAAGTCGCGCATCTCTTCAAAAGCGTGGCGATCATAGCTAAGCGCCGCGCAAGTTGCAAAACTCAGAACAGTGCGCCAAGAATTTGAGAGGTGGCTCTTGCTAAGTCTCCCAAAGAGAGAGGGAATTACGAGATTCGCGACACACTGAAAATCAGACACGATTCCGATCGTCGTGAGCTTCGTTAACGGTG
>QHXG01000133.1 GCA_003222845.1 Acidobacteriota bacterium
GCCGATTGGTCCACCGGCTCGCGGGTGAAGGACGCCACGGGCTCTGCATCGTGACTAACGAAGCCGTCAGTCAGATGACGTCGTCCCTCACCCAATCAGAATCGCCGACAGTTCCCGATAAGGTTTAGTTAAGACGTTTGACCATCGCGGCTCTGCCGCAGCACAGTGCGGTGAGGCTTCGCCTCACCGTGAGCGTTGTCTTGGTTTTGGGAGGCTCTGCCTCTGGTGTCGAGGCGCAGCCTCGACAATGAGAAGAACCGAGCGCACGGAAAGCCACAGGCTTTCCGCACTGTGCGGCGGCACAGCCGCTATCAATCGATGATCAAGACGACCTTCCCAAAACTTTCATTAGACTCGATGCGCTGATGTGCTGCCCGCACTTCATCAAACCCAAAGACGCTATCGATCACTGGTCGCACTTTGCCACTTGCCAGCAAAGGCACAACATGCTGTGCGAACAAACGCGTGGCCGTTGCTTTCTCCTCGATTGAGCGGGTGCGCAACGAAGTACCCGTGATGCGAAGTCGTTTGCGCATCACTACGGAGTAGTCAATCTCAGCTTTCGCACCGCTAGTCGTGCCGACGAAGATGAGGCGTCCTTTCAAGGCCAGCGAATCAAGGTTGGCTTTCAAATACGCCGCGCCGACCAGATCGAGAATCACACCCACGCCGGCATCATTTGTCCATCGCTTAACGGCCTCCACAAACTCCGAACTGTCTTTCGCTACGACAACTGATTCGGTAAGACCAAACTCTTTCGCTCTGTCAAGCTTGTCCGCGGTCCGCGACGTGCCGTATGCGATTGCCCCGGCAGCGTTCACGAGCTGGCTGGCCGCAGTACCGACGCCCGATCCGGCGGCGTGAATCAAAACGCGCTCGCCCATCCGCAAGCGACATTGGGTGAACAGCGCATCGTGCGCCGTCATGAAGACTTCCGGAATCGAAGCAGCCTCGGCCCAATCAAGGTTCGGCGGAATTTCAGCCAGCGTGCTTTCCGGCACGGTCACGAGCTCCGCCTGCGCGCCGCCACCAGTGATTCCAAAAACGCGATCGCCAATTTTCCACGCGCGTACTTCATCGCCAACCTCAACAACTTCGCCGGCGAATTCGAGTCCCGGAATGTCTTGCGGATAACCCGGCGGCGCGGGATAGCGGCCCAGACGCTGCAAGATGTCCGCGCGATTCAATCCCGCGGCACGTACTCGCACGCGAACACGGTCAGCGGTTGCGCGCGGCGCATCCGCGACCTCGCGCACTTCAAGGCCTTCAACGCCGCCGAAGGAAACGATTGTGACTGCTTTCATTGGAGCGGGAATGCTGGTGTCTATCGGTGAGTTGATTTTCACCGTAATGCTCGCGCATGCGTCAGCACGTTCTCGATATTGAATCCCAGATTCTTCAATGCGACGTCGCCTGGCGCCGAGGCGCCGAAGCGGTCGAGGCAGATCACGTCGCCTTTCGCACCGACCCATCGATCCCAGCCTTGCCGCACGCCGGCTTCGATGGACAACCGAGCGGTGATCGATGGCGGCAGAACTTTGTCATGATAGTTTTGGGATTGCTCTTCAAACAATTCGATGCAGGGCATCGACACGACTCGCGTCGGCACGCCGTCTTTTTGCAATTGCTCACGACCTTCGAGAGCGAGCCCAACTTCGGAGCCAGTAGCAATCAGGATCAATTGGGGATCGACCCGGTCGCTACCGCTCTCGGTACTGACACCGTCCGCTTCAGCCAGCACGTATCCGCCCTTGCGCAAGCCTTCAGCAGAAGCGAACTTCTTTCGATCAATCAGCGGCACCTTCTGTCGCGTCAACGCCAGCGCTGTCGGCGCTTTGCGTCGCAGGATCGCCAGTCGCCAGGCTTCGCGCACCTCGTGCACGTCGGCGGGTCGAATGACGAACAGGTGCGGAATAGCGCGCAGAGCGGCCAGATGTTCGACCGGTTGGTGCGTCGGTCCATCTTCGCCCAGGCCCACAGAATCGTGAGTGAAGACGTAGATAACCTGAACTTCCGAAAGACAAGCGAGCCGAATCGATGGGCGCATGTAATCCGAGAAACACATGAACGTGCCGCCGTAAGGAATCAATCCGCCATTCAGCGCCATGCCCGTCATCGTCGAACCCATGCAATGTTCGCGAATACCCCAATGAACGATGCGCCCATCGTAACTGCCGGCTTCGAAATCGCCGCTGTCTTTGATGTCGGTGTTATTCGACACGCCAAGATCGGCTGAGCCCCCAATCAGCATCGGCAGGTGCGGTGCGATCGCATTGATTACCTGGCCGCTGGCAACGCGGGTCGCAACCTCTTTGGCGTCTTCAAAACTCGGCAGGTGCTGCTCCCAATCTTCCGGCAACTTGCCGTCCATCATGGTGCGCCACATCTGGCCGAGATCCTGATGCTTCTCTTCATACTTATCGATCAGTTCGTCCCATTCCTGCTCGTACTGTTGGCCGCGTTCGAGCGCTTTTCGGAAATGGGCCAGCGCTTCGTCGGGCACATAGAAGAACTTATCTTCGGGCCAGCCCAGATGCCGCTTGGTTTCGCGCACCGCATCTTCGCCCGGCGGGTCGCTGTGCGCCTTGCGCGTGCCCGCAGTCGGCATGCCGTAACCGATCGTGGTCTTCACAGAGATTAACGAGGGACGATCGGCAACTGCCTGCGCATCGCGGATTGCGGCTTCGATCACCGCAACATCGTTTCCATCTTCGACTGTCGAAGTGTGCCAGCCGTAGGCTTCGAATCTTTTGGGAACATCTTCGGAAAAGGCCAGCGAAGTAAATCCTTCAATGGTGACGTGGTTATCGTCGTAAAGGTAGATCAATTTCCCGAGTTTCAAGTGACCGGCGAGCGAAGCCGCTTCTGACGCGACGCCTTCCATCAAATCGCCATCGGAAACGATCGCATACACGTAATGATCGATGACCGAAAAATCCGGTCGGTTGAACTTCGCGGCCAGATGCGCTTCGGCCATTGCCATGCCCACGCCGTTCGTAAAACCCTGACCTAGCGGGCCGGTCGTGATTTCCACTCCAGGCGTCAAAACATTCTCTGGATGACCGGGTGTCTTAGAGTCCCATTGGCGAAAGTTCTTAATTTCATCGAGCGAAAGATCGTAGCCGGTCAGATGCAGCAACGAGTAAAGCAACATGCATCCGTGGCCTGCCGAGAGCAGGAAGCGATCGCGGTTTTCCCACTTCGGCTTCTTTGGGTTGTAGCGCATGAACTTGGTCCACAACACGTAAGCCATCGGCGCCGCTCCCAAAGGCAAACCGGGATGGCCGGACTTGGCGTTTTGCACCGCATCGATCGCTAACGCCCGAATTGTGTTGATGCAAAGCTGATCGAGTTGTGAAGTTGCGTCCGTGTCTTTTTCCATTCTAGCGCTCATGATTTTATACATCTCTTCTATAGCAGGTCGGTGTCGGAACCGGGAGCGGTAGCGACCGGATCGTGAACACTGGCGGAGTCTTTACGATCCCATCGCTACCGCTCCGGGTTCTGACACGGTTACAGCCCAGCGTACCCTGGGCTGCCAACCAACGTCTAACGCTGGATGCGCGCTGAGCCACCTTCAGCAAAAGCTCGTACCTGCTCAAGGGTCGCCATGCTTGTGTCCCCCGGAAACGTGGTCAGAAGCGCGCCGTGGGCCCAGCCAAGTTTTAGCGCTTCCTCCGGCGATTCACCGGCAAGCAATCCGTAGAAGAAGCCCGACGCAAAACCATCGCCACCGCCGACGCGATCATGCACGTCAAGATCGCAGGTTATGGACGTGTGCGTTTGACCGCCAACCCAGGCCACTGCGCCCCAACAATGACGGCTCGTGGAGAAGACTTCGCGCAAGGTGGTGGCCACCACTTTGATCTGCGGATGCTTCTTCACCACGCGATCAATCATGCTGAAGAAGGCGCTCGGATCGAGCTTCGACCTGGCTGCGACCTCCGGACCAGGAATGCCGAGTCCGGTCTGCAAGTCCTCTTCGTTTCCCACGAGCACATCCACATTCTCGACGATGCTACCGATGGTCTCGACGGCGCGATCCCTACCGCCCGAGCGCTTCCAGAGTTTCTCGCGAAAGTTCAGATCAAACGAGGTGACTGCGCCCGCCGCTTTCGCCGCCTGCATCCCTTCGATAATTAATTCGGCAGTGGTTGTCGATAAGGCCGCAAAGATTCCGCCGCTGTGGAACCAGCGCACGCCGCCGGCAAAGATTTCGTTCCAGTCGAAGTCTCCCGGCTTGAGACGCGCCGCCGCCTCGTTAGCCCGGTTGTAAAAGACGACCGGAGCGCGCACGCCGTAACCACGGTCGCTATAGACGGTGGCAATGTTCGGACCGCTGACCCCATCGTGCTCGAAGCGCTTATAGAATGGTTTGACCCCCATCGCCCGCACTCGCTCTGCGACCAGTTCGCCGATTGGGTAATCCACCATCGCCGTCGCTATTCCGGTCTGCAGGCGAAAGCAGTCCGCCAGATTGGCAGCGACGTTGTATTCGCCGCCGCTGACATGAATCTGACATTCGACCGCTTTGCGAAAGGGAACGATGCCTGGATCGAAGCGATGGACCACCGCGCCCAGCGATAGGAAGTCGAGCTTACCCTCACGAGGGATCTTGAGGCCTTCGTTCATTCGACGTTACTTGTCACGGCTTCGACGTCACTCGGACGCGATCATTGAGGCGTCACGGCTTTCTTGGTTTTGTGAACGACCTTCCGGCCGATGTGTTTGCTTCGTCGCCCGACCGTCTTACTCTTTTCCGCAACTGTGCTTCCGACCGTCTTGCTCTTGTCCACCGTCGCCTCGCCGACCGTTTTGCTCTTATCGACGACCGTGCTGCCGATGGACTTGCTCTTGTCCACGGTCGCTTCGCCAACTTCCTTGCTCTTCTCGGCGACACTCTTGGTTTTACTGACCACCGTGTGCCGAAAATGGCGGCGGCGATGACGCCGGCGATGATAAGTTGTGTCCGACACGGAAGTCTTGGCTTGCGTGTTCTGATTATCCTGCGCCGCAGCATCGTGTGCTACGGCCAACTCGCTTCCCGCAAGCGCGAACATAAAAGCGAGCGCGATTAGAAAAAGCTTTTTCATGGTGCTTCGCCCCCTTTTCCCGATGATTGATTTATGCGAACTGTTTTGACAGCAAGAATCGCATACAGCATCGCCTTGAGTCCAGCACTCTGCGGTCCAAACACAGGGAAGATCGAAAAACCTGAGAAGTTCGCAACACGTTGGTAAACTCCCTCTCCCTTTGGGAGAGGGCCGGGGTGAGGGCCTAGCGACGAAACCCAAGAATTCTTTCTCTCTTCTTATCGGAGCGAACAGAAACAGGATGGAGGAGAGTTTCTTTTCTTGTTACTCAGCTACGCCCTCACCCCAAACCCTCTCCCAAAGGGAGAGGGCGTTTACATACAGGTTCTTGGCGCACTGCGCTGAATTAATATCCTTGACGCGGAGCGCGTTTTTGTTATAGAAGCAGCCACGCGTTTTACCAAATTGCCAACTAAGGAGTTGTTATGAAGAAGATTCTCGCGCTCGTGTGTTTTCTCGTCGCCGTGGCGGCCTGCGCCACGCAACCGCCGGGAAACAAAGACACCATGTCAAACGCGAACAAAGGCGGCGAAATGAAATCCACCGCTGCTCCCTCCGAAGCCGATATCATCGCCAAGGAAAAGGCCGGATGGGACGCAATCAAAAAGAAAGATTGGGACGGGTTCGGGAAGATGCTAGCCAGCGATTTTATTGACGTCGAAGACGATGGCGTGTACGACAAGGCGGGCAGCATCGCTTCGTTGAAGGATTTTGACCTGTCGGACATCACCTACTCAGATTGGAAAATGCTGACGATCGATAAGGAGGCAGTAATTCTGACGTACAACGTAAACCCAAAGGCAACCGTCAAGGGCCAACCAGTCCCGCCAGGTCCTTATCACTCCGCGGCCGCTTATGTAAATCGCGATGGAGAGTGGCTGGGAATCTATTACCAGCAGACACTGGCTCGGACAATGCCGCCGCCACCATCGCCAACTGCGAGTCAACCCGCGAAATCAGCGGCCACGCCAGGCATGAAGATGGCGGATGCCGGGCCGGACCCGATTGCTAACGAGAAGCTTGTTTGGGATGCGCTGAAGAGCAAAAACTATGATGCCTTTGCAGCTTACCTGGCTCCGAATGCTATGGAAATCGAAGCCGGCGGTGTCTTTGACAAGTCAGGCTCGGTAAAACGCGTTTCGATGTTCGACGCTTCGAAAGCGGAACTGAGTGACTGGAAAACTGTGAAGTTCGATAATGACGCTTCACTGGTTACTTACACGGTGAAGATCCCAGGAATGAATCCGGATCAAGAACGTCACTCGACCGTCTGGGCCAATCGCGACGGCAAGTGGCTGGCGATGTTTCATCAGGGCACTCCAGTAGCGAAACCGGAACCTGCGAAGTAAGAAACTCATGCTGTAGCACCGCAGCGATCGTGATGGTTTTCTACTAGCCCAGGCGTTCAGAGTTCGTGTCAGAACCGCGAGCGGTAGCGACCGGATCATCAAGTTTCGCGGAATTGTTAGGATCCCATCGCTACCGCTCTGGGTTCTGACACGCGGGTTCCCCAGGTGTGAACGCCTGGGCTAGAGAAAAGCTTCCTAGACAAGGAAGTCCTGGCGCTTCGTTGTTCACGACCAAATGCCGGGAATGTTTGTGCTGCAGGACGGACACTGGCCGCCCTCAGTGACCTTCATCTGCCGAATCAAATAACCGTAACGCTCAACCAACAACTCATCGCAAGACGGGCAGTAAGTATTCTCCCAACGACCTACTCTGCCCGGAAGATTTCCAGCATAGATGTAGCGCAGTCCGGCGTCGCGCCCGATCTCGCAGGCGCGAATCAATTGTTCGGCGGTTGTATTGGCGTTCTCGGTCATCCGGTAATCCTGATGAAACGCCGTTACGTGCCAGGGAATATCCGGCGAAACTGAAGCGATGAAATCAGCCGCGCGTTTCAGTTCATCTTCTGAATCGTTGAAGCCGGGAATCACGAGCGTGACTATTTCCTCCCAGAATCCGCGCTCGTGAACCATCTTCACAGTATCCAGAATGTTATCGACCACGCCGCCAAGCTGCCGGTAATTCTTGTCGTTCATCGATTTCAAATCGATCTTGTAGCAATCGGTCCACGGGCGGATGAAATCCAGCACTTGCGGCGTCGCGTTGCCATTAGAAATGAAAGCGGTGCGAAAGCCTGCGGGTTTCGCCTTCTTGAATACTTCGATCGCCCATTCAGCCGTAATTAGAGGTTCGTTGTAACTGGTGCCGACCAGCGACGCGCCATAAGCCTGGGCCATCGCCACCAACCGCTCCGGGCTAACGGCATTCGGAGTGGAAACCGCCTCATCGTCCCGCAGTGCCTGGGAGGTGAGCCAGTTCTGGCAATAAGCGCAATGCAAATCGCAGCCGAGCATACCGAAGGTCAGCGTATCCGAACCCGGCAAGGCGTGAAAGAAAGGCTTTTTCTCGGTAGGATCGCACTGCAGTGCGGCAACGTAATTGACGGGCACCCGCAAGTGTCCGTCTTCATTGAAGCGAACTTTGCAGATGCCCCGCTTGCCGGACTTTATCAAGCACCGATGCCCGCAGGCGTAGCAGCGCAGAGCCTTATTCTCCAGATGCTCGGTAAGCTCCGGCGCGCCTTCGGCGGTCATCTCGTCCAAAACTTCAGCGAGTGAAGTTGCTGTAGCACTCAATGGCATAATCGTTTACTTCAAGAAATTCCGATGAGGAATTATACTCCTTGGATGCGCTAAATGGATTCCGGGCTGGCCATCAGATGGCTAAGTTCCTTAGAATAAACAGCGATGACAATAAGAGATGAGTTTCGTGATCGAAGAAGAAGAGGTTGATCGTTTACCAATCAATATCGATCCGGAAATAATGAGCGGCACGCCTGTATTTGAAGGGACCCGGGTTCCTGTTGACGCCCTATTGAATAACCTTTCCGCCGGAGTTTCGCTGGACGAATTCCTCGAGAATTTTCCGACCGTGAGCCGGGAGCAGGCGTTAACTGTCCTCAGTTTCTTCGAATCTAAGTCTTAATCACGTCTCTCAGACCCCGAAGCAGATCAAGATGGCAAAGCTGCCTAACGCAGAGCGGGCCGTTGTCGATATCAGAAAGCTTCGCGATTATTCGCTTAACCCGGAACATAACGAAGGCAAGCATAAAGCTCGCGTGTTCAAAGCTGCGCTCGGTTTCACCCGAATCGACGCACAGAAGTTATGCGAAATGGTTATTGATGCTGCCCGTACAGAAGAGGCAAGGCTTGGAAAACGAACGCCTCACGGACAAATATACGTCGTTGATTTCACGACTCCAGGCTCGCATGGTAATGTCATCATTCGCACGGCTTGGATAGTTGAAGTTGATACTGACTTCCCTCGATTGGTAAGTTGCTATGTTATAGAGGAAAAGTGATGGGCGAAATACAATTACTCGATGTCGTTGCCTTACTTGAGGACGTGCCCGAGGAGGGCTTGCACCGTGGCGAAGTTGGAACGGTAGTTGAAGTTTTTCCCGCAAAGGATGATCGTCCCAGAGCGCTCCTGGTTGAGTTTAGCGATCGATCAGGCCGCGCTTACGCGTTTGCCGACCTGCGCCCTGACCAATTGATAAGACTTCAATATCGCGAAGCGGCACGTGACGCAGCATGATCATCGAAGAAATCACCGTCACCGCCTTCCAGCAACACACCCGCGTCGTCGGCTGCGAAAGGACCAAGCGCGCGATCTGCATCGATCCCGGTGATGATTCAGAACGGATCGTTCAAGCTATCGACAAGCATGACTTTGAATTACAAGCCATTGCCTGCACGCACGCGCACATGGATCATGTGGGCGGCGTGGCGGCGCTAAAGAAACGAAAGCCGGAAGCGAAGATCATTATTCATCCGGCGGACGAGTTCATCTACGATGAATTGCCGAATCAGCCTGCTTGGCTCGGCATTCCGCGTTCACAGTGGGCCGAGTATGGCTTTGATTACGAACAGCCGCCGAAGGCCGACGAGCATTGGAGCCACAGTCAAACTTATGAAGTTGGCGAGTTAACTTTCAAAGTGATTCATTGCCCCGGTCACACGCCCGGACACGTGGTGCTGTTCGAGCCGAACGAAAGAAAAGTTTTTGTGGGCGACTGCCTGTTCGCCGGGTCTATCGGCAGGACTGATTTGCCGGGTGGCTCAACCGAGCAATTGATGGATTCGCTCCTCAATAAAATTCTGCCGCTGGGCGACGACGTGGAGGTTTATTCCGGCCATGGACCGATCACGACGATCGGCCAGGAGCGCCGTACGAATCCTTTCTTAACCGGCGTTTACAGCGTTGGCAGCAGCGGCCGATTCTAAAGACAGCCATTAGGTGTCAGTACCGCGAGCGGTAGCGACCGGATCATCCAGTCACGGTCTGAAGCGTTGCCGATACTCGCCCCGTGTCAGTACCGCGAGCGGTAGCGACCGGGTATTCATCAACTCACGGTCCAAATCTCTGTCTATACTCGCTCGAGGAAATAAACGCTTTGACCATTTCCGCACTCACGAAGTTGCCGTTGAATTGATTCAACTTCGTCAGCCAGAAGTCATAGCCCGTATAGTCAGTGTCCGGCCCGGAGTTCGGATCGCGGCGCAGATATCCGAAGTACTGCATCAAGACAAACGCGCGATTGAACTCCTGCGTATTCAGTGTCGAGTTTTCTGCCACACGCCGTAACACTCGCGCTCTAGCTGCAGTATCGGCCGTGTTGGTCGCGCCGCCAAACTCATTCATGGCTGCATTACGATCAATTGCTG
>QHXG01000134.1 GCA_003222845.1 Acidobacteriota bacterium
CACCGGGCAAGGCGTTGGCGCCGCGCAAGAATTTCTTCGAGCAGGTCTTCATCGGACTGCGTGGCAACGGCTACACGCTTTTTGGCGAAGGCCCGCGCAAGAACAAAGTTGAATGGGGCGAAGGCAGTTTATTCGCCGGCCCGCTTAACGTCATGCATCGCCACTACAACGCGAGCTCGAAACCAGCGCGACTGCTGGCAATCACTAGCTTTCCTTTCATGCTGCAAGTGTTCGGCAATCTCGGGCTCGTCAATAATCTCAACTTTCAATTCACGGATCGATACAACGGCGCGCCGGACTATTTCACGAAGACGGAGCGCGTGCGCAAGCGCTGGGACAAAACAAATTTCATTAAAGACATTCGCACGGCGGAGGTGGTCCCGTGGCCGGAACGGGGCGGCGAAAACGCCAGCATCTTCTGGGACATGTCCGGTAATACGATTCTGGAACCGCACATGTCCGAGTTTGAAACCGGTGGTTACAAACTCGGCCATCGCCATCCGTATGAAGCGATCATTCTGACGCTAAATGGCCAGGGTTTTTCCATCGCCGGAAAAGAGAGTTTGAAAGAATCCGACACGGTGAAAATTGATTGGAAAGCCGGCTCGCTGGTTTCGCCGCCTTACTTTTGGTATCACCAGCACTTCAATACGGGAACAGTCAAGGCGCGATATTTTGCGATGACCGAAGGAGATTTTCCGAAGCGCCTGGGCATACCTCTGCAAGTCGAACAGATCGAAGCCGATCACGAAGACCCGGCGATCAAAAAGCGCTTCGAAGATGAATTGAGAAAGACTCAGGCCGCGAAGATGCGAGCCGAAGTGCATCATCATGACAACCATGAATCCCACGATCATAACGATCATGGCGGGATCATGTTCGCGGAGCGAGATTGGAAACGGAAATTGGTCTAGAAACTGACAGTTGCGCTACGGAGAGACTCTACAGATGAATGAAGCAAAACCAACCAGATTGATTGTCGGCATCACGGGCGCCACGGGAACGATCTTTGGCGTGCGCCTGCTGCAAATGCTCCACGGCTCAGGCGTCGAAACGCACATGGTCCTGAGCAAGTGGGCCGCGCGCACGCTTGTCCATGAAACGGATTACACGATCGAACAAGTGCAGAACCTGGCGACGCACAATTATCCGCTCGGCGATCAAGGCGCGGCGATCTCCAGCGGCTCGTTCGTGACCCTGGGCATGGTCATCGTGCCGTGCAGCATGAGGAGTCTGGCGGCGATCGCGAATGGCCTGGCAGACAATTTAATTCATCGCGCTGCCGACGTGATCCTGAAAGAGCGTCGCAAGCTGGTTTTGGTCGTGCGTGAATCGCCGTTGCACGAAATTCATCTCGAGAACATGTTGAAGCTGTCGCGTATGGGCGTGGTTATTCTGCCGCCGGTGCCGGCCTTTTATAACCATCCGCAGAATCTCGACGACATGATCAATCACGTGACGATGCGTGTTCTCGATCAGTTCGATATTCACCTGGATGTGATGAATCGCTGGGACGGCACGATGCTGACCAGCGCTGACGTTAGTGAGCGCAAAGTGCGCTGAATACTCGAATGAGTCTGTTAGAAGAAGAACTTAGGAAGCCCACAAAACCGGCGTTCGTTGGCGCGACAGCCGCGGCCGGACGATCGGAGAGCGAAGATGCCCTTGCCGATGTCAAGGTCGTCGAATTCGGCGCGTATGCCGCCGGACCTTGCATCAGCAAGCACCTGGCGAACTTTGGCGCGCGGGTGATTCACGTTGAATCGCGACAACGTCCCGATGGCTTTCGGCTTCAATATCCGCCATTCAAAGATGGCAAAGTCGGGCTTAACCGATCCGGGTGCTTCGCGTTCTTTAACGATTCGAAGCGCGGCGTCACGCTCGATCTAAAGAACACGGAAGGATTGCGGCTGGCCCATCGATTGGTTGAATGGTCTGACATCGTTATCGAGAACATGCGACCTGGGGTGATGGCGCGACTCGGTCTCGATTACGAAAGTCTGCGCGTACGACAATCGGATTTGATCATGCTGAGCACCAGCAACATGGGGCAGACGGGACCGCACGCCCCGCATCCGGGCTTTGGCTCGCAGCTTTCGTCGTTAAGCGGATTCACGCATCTGATTGGCGAACCCGATGGGCCTCCGTACTTTTTGTATGGCCCGTATATCGATTTCGTCGCCGTGGCCTTTGGCGGCATCACAGTGCTCGCGGCTTTGGACCATCGGCGACGAACGGGCGAAGGCTCTTACATCGATCTTTCGCAATTCGAAACCGGTGTCCAATTCATCGCCAGCGCAGCGATTGATTACGCAGCGAATGGCGTCGTCGCGAACCGCGACGGCAATCGCGACGCGGCGGCTGTGCCGCATGGTTGTTACCCGTGTACGCACGACGAATGGTGTGTGATTAGTTGCTGGGACGATCAGGAATGGGAGCGGCTTTGTCATGCCGCGGAACAAACGCGCTGGCTGTCTGACAACCGTTTTGCTAACGCGGTGAGCAGAAAAGAGCACGAAAGTGAACTGAATCAATTGATCGCTGATTGGACTCGCGAGCAGGGCGCAGAACATCTCATGTGGCGTCTGCAGTGCCGCGGAGTGCACGCGGCAAAGGTTAACACTGTTCGCGACCTGTTCACGGATCCGCAGATCGCGTTTCGAAATATCTGGCAGGAGCAGCAGCATCCGGAGCTGGGGAATCATGCCTACCGGATGGTCTCTTACGAATTGAGCGAAACGCCCGGCAGCGTGCGCCGAGCCGCGCCGTGCCTGGGAGCAGACAATGAAGAAGTGTTTGTAGACTGGCTGGGTTTGTCGCGGCGTGAGTACGAAATGTTGTCGGAGCAAGGCGCCTTTTCGTAGGGAGCCGCCAGCCGCGTAGCGGCTAGATGATTTTGTGTTCCGTAAACCCTGCCTTGAAGGCAGGGCTAAAGTCGTAGCGCGGCAGGGATCGCTGAGCAACCATAATCAAAGAGAGAAGATAAGGAGCGAAATCATGGCGACGGCATTTGCAGAAGAAACTAGAAAGGAAGTTAAGAAGGACGTTACCTCACTCCGTTCAGCGCTGGAGTGGTTGGATACACAGGGCGACGTATTGATGACTGACGTGGAAGTCGATCCCGATCTGGAGATTACCGGTGTGCAGAAACATCTCGACGGTGGTCCGGTCGTGCTCTTCAACAACGTTAAAGGCAAGCCCCATGTGCGAGCCATCACAAATCTGCTCGCGGATATGAACGTCGTCGATAAATTATTCGGCTATAAAACTCCGCAGGAACGCACCCGGAAAATTGCTAACGCAATGACGCACCCGCTCAAACCGGTTGAAGTCTCGCAAAACGATGCTGTATGTCAGGAAGAGGTCATCACTGACGATCTCGACGTCAACAAGTACATCACTGCGATTCGTCATACCGAGCTTGAATCAGAATTGACCATTGGCAGCGGCATCAGTTGCGTAATTGGCGATTACTTCAAAGGCGGCAGCCACATCGGCTATAACCGGATGAATTTTCGCTGGGACAACGTCGGTACTTTCCAGGCGTCGCCCGGCTCGCACATGTGGCAGATCATCACCGAGCATTACAAAGACGACCAACCGATTCCTCTGACGATGTGTTTCGGTGTGCCCCCCGCGTGCACGTTGGTTGCCGGCGGCGGTTTCGACTATGTGATCTTGCCGAAGGGTTGTGACGAAGTTGGCGTCGCCGGCGCAATTCAGGGCGGCCCAGTGAACATCGTCAAAGCTCGGACGGTGGATGCGTATGCGATCGCCGAATCGGAATATGTACTCGAGGGTCTTCTCTATCCACGCGACAAGCGTTATGAAACCGCCGAAGCTGAACGAGCCGATACGCAAGGCAAATACTTTTTCCATCCCGAGTGGGCCGGTTACATGGGCAAGGCCTACAAGGCGCCAACCTTTCACGTTAACGCGATCACTATGCGCAAACGCGAGACGCGGCCGCTCATCTATCTGCTCGGCGTACACATGCTGGACTGCAATAACATCGACACCACCTTGCGCGAGTCGGCGATCTATGAATTGTGCGAAAGACTACAGCCGGGAATCATTCAGGACGTGCACATTCCTTACCCGATGACCGATTGGGGCGGCTGCATCATCCAGGTGAAGAAGCGCAACAAGATCGAAGAAGGTTGGCAGCGAAATTTTCTGGCCGCGATCCTTGCCTGCAATCAGGGCATGCGTCTGGCAATTGCTGAGAGCCCGGACATCGATATCTACAGCATGGATGACATCATCTGGTCGCTCACGACGCGCGTTAATCCGCACACCGATATTATCAATCCGCTGCCGGGAGGCATTGGCCAGACTTTTCAGCCGCAGGAACGCATGACGGCGGGAGAGAAGGAATGGACCGCCTCGAACACTCGGTTCGAAGGCGGCATGGGAATCGATGCTACCGTGCCGTACGGTTACGAGCAGGATTTCCATCGCCCCGTCTATCCAATCGATAAGGTTGATCCTTTGAAGTTTTTCTCGCAATCGGAACTCGATCGCGCCAAAGAGCGGATGCACGGTTGGGTGAAATCGCTGGCGCGAACGGGAAGGTAAACAGAGTGCGGATTTCGGATTGCGAAATGCGGATTTGAAAATGGATTCATGATCTCAAATCCGGATTCCATTAAATGCTCTTCGCTGTCCGACTTTGTTCCTTAAATCCGCAGTCCGAAATTCGCAATCCGAAATCAGACTATGCTACTGGCTCCATATCACGTTCTTGATCTCACGGGACCGCTCGGTTTTCTGACCGGGAAAATCTTCGGTGACCTCGGCGCAGATGTCATAAAAGTCGAGCCACCGGGCGGTGATCCCTCGCGACGACAGGCGCCCTTCCTGAAGAACGGAAACGGCTGTCGCCAGAGTCTCTACTGGCTTGCCTGCAACGCAAACAAACGCGGCGTCACTCTGAATCTAGAAAATGACAAAGGGCGCGAACTCTTTTATCGGCTGGCGACGGAATCGGATTTCATCATTGAGAGTTTTCCGCCGGGTGCGTGCGCAGGCCTGGGAGCTGCGTATAACGAACTGAGTCGCCAGAACCCGGGCCTGATTCTGGTTTCGATCTCGCCGTTTGGCCAGGAAGGCCCTTACAAACATCTACAAGGTTCGGATCTGGAAATCATGGCGCTCAGCGGCGCAATGTCTCTGGCTGGCGAAAAAGACGGCGAGCCGATGCGCGTGTCGGTGCCGCAAGCGCCCATGTGGGTTGGGGCCGAAGCCGCCATGGGCGCGTTGACCGCGCTTGCGTATAGATCGACAACCGGCTTGGGTCAACAAGTGGACGTTTCCGCGCAGGTCGCGGTGATGTCAGCGCTGGCCCATGCGCCGGCATTCTGGGATTTGAATCACGTGAATCCCGAGCGCGCCGGCGTCTTCGTCACTGGCCGCAGTGTTCTGGGAGCGAAGATGCGCGTGATGTGGCGGTGCAAAGATGGCTGGATCAATTTCATCATCTACGGCGGCACTGCTGGCCGTCACACGAATCAACAATTGATTACGTGGATGGACGAGAAGGGCCTGGCCCCCGATTGGCTGAAAGAGATCGACTGCAACACATTCGCGGTAACGAACATCACGCAAGGCGAAGTGGATCGGCTCGAAGCTCCTATCGCCGACTTTTTCGCCGCGGTAACCAAAGACGAGTTTCTTGAAGGTGCAATCAAGCGCCAGATGCTCGGTTACCCGGTTGCCACCGTCGCAGATATTAATCGCAACCCGCAACTCCAGGCGCGGAATTTTTGGCAGGATGTGGCGGATGGATGGTCAGGCAAGACTTTGAAATACCCGGGTGGCTTCGCCGTGGTCAACGGACAGCGATTACAAATCAGACGCGCCGCGCCATGTGTGGGTGAGCACAACGAAGAAGTTTATTTGAAAGAGTTGGGATTGAGCCGAAAGGAAATGGCGGAACTTCAATCCCAGCACGTGATTTGAACATCCCGCCGCTACGCGGCTGAGAATACTAGCGAGTAGTCGAAGAATGAGCGAACTAATTCCCAGACTTTCGTATTCAGAGCTCGACCCGCAGCTTGCCGAATTGTTGCGCCCAAAAGTTGAGCGATTGAAATACCTCGGCGAGTTCTTTCAATGCACTGGTCATCAGCCGCGAGCTCTGATGTCGTTTTACTCGCTTACCGAAGATCTCAAGGAGGCTCTGCCGGACAATTTGACGGAATTAGTCGCGCTTACTATTGCCGCAAAGATGCGCAATGCTTACGAGCGTGTGCAGCACGAGCGGCTCGCAATCAAGCTTGGTTTCAGCGAAGAGTGGGTGCGCGAAATTCTTTCGCTTGAAGCAAACGATCGCTCGAGGCTTTCACCGGAAGAGTTGCTGGTGCAACGCTTCTGCCTTGCCGTCCTGGAACGCGACGGCCACGAATCGAGTGGGGAATTCGAATCAGTGATCAAGGCGATCGGCCACAAAGATGCAGTCGCCGTGTTGATGTTGATTGGGCGCTACGTTATGCACGCGCTGATTGCCAATTGCCTGGTGCTCAAAGCGCCGGTGAGGTCACCGCTCGGGAGCGCGAGCTGTTAGCTCGTGGAGCAAACTTGGTTCACTATTCCCCTCTCCCGCTGGGAGAGGGGCTAGGGTGAGGGCGCGAAGCGTAGGACAAGAAGAAACAAAAGGGTTGTTGTGGCCGTCCAGGCCCTCACCCCAACCCTCCCAAAGGGAGAGGGCGAAGAACATCTACTGAGAATGTCTCAACCATCTCCACTCTGGATTTCCGAAGCCGAGGTAGTCGCCATGATGGATATTGGCGATGCGATCACAGCTTTGGAAAAAGCCTTATTGGCAGAGGCGCGCGGCGAGGCAATGAACATGGTGAAGACGCACGCGGCCTGGGGGGACGGCGCGACGCTGCACGCAATTGGGGCCGTATTCGCGAATGAAGGATTCGCAGGCACCAAAACCTGGGCCCACACGAAAGGCGGAGCAACGCCTTTACTGATTCTCTTTGATAGCGACACGGGAGCGCTGAAGGCAATCATCGAAGCCTTCGCTTTGGGACAGTTGCGCACCGCCGGGGCTTCCGGTGTAGCCACGGATCGGCTGGCCGCAAAAGACGCAGACGACTTTGCGATCATTGGCACCGGCAAACAGGCGTTGAGTCAGGTCGCAGCCATCGTGGCCGTTCGCCCAATCAAACGCATTCGAGTATGCGGACCCAACCAAGAGCGCCGCGAACAGTTTGCCGCGCGAGTTAAAGAGGAGTTCGGCATAGAAACTATTAGCGCGCCGACTGTCGCCGGAGCGGTTGCCGGCGCTTCGATTATTACCGTAGCCACGCGGGCAACAGAACCAATTATTACTTCCCAGATGATTGCCGCCAACGCGCATATCAACGCGATCGGCGCGATTGTTCCGAGTCGCGCTGAAATAGCGCGTGATGTGCTCAACCGTTGCGGTCAAATCGTGGTTGACAGTGTGCCCGCCGCCCAGAAGCTCTCGCGAGAGCTGATGGATTTTTGCGGCGCCGCCGATCAGGAAAGTTGGCAGCGAGTTCGATCGCTTGCGGATGTCGTCGCTGCTGGCGAATCCAGGGCGACAAAGGACGACCTCACGCTTTTCAAATCTTTAGGTATGGGAATTTCAGATCTTGCGCTGGGCATTGAGCTTTACCGGCAGGCGCACGCAAAGGGTCTTGGCCGAGAGTTTGCTCAGCCGGAGAAAGTTATACCGGGGCTGCGCACAGCTCAGCCGATTAGCAGTTGAAGGAGCAAGCAATGGCAGCGGAGAACTACAGGTTTGTCGATCGCACCGGCGCCGTAAGCGAGCCGCTTCGCCTGATCCCGCCAGTCGTGATCAAGAAGAAAGACATCGATGCCGAGATCGAGCGTCTGGTAAATCTTTCGGCTCCGGCAAACGGCCGGCGCGAGTCAAGGGTTGCACATTCGCAGAGCGGAATCGGTGATGGCCTGGCGTACACAATTGCGGTTTCCATTTGCGTGCTTAAACCCGGAGAGAGCGCCAAACCGATCCGTCACAATGCATCGCTGGTAGATTTCTGTATTCGGGGCAGCGGACGCACGATCATTGACGGCAAACGAATTGATTACAAGCAATATGACCTCTGGACCACGCCGCCCTGGTCCGTCTACCAACACTTCAACGATACAAACGAATTGCAAGTGAGGCTCAGCTACAGCAACGCGCCGCTGCTGGAAAAACTGAATGTGTATATTCTCGACGAAAATCCTGAAGTGACATCGACGAGCGAAGAAGCGCGAATCGAAGAGGCAGCCGATCCAGCGAAGATCAGCCCGTTCGGAACTTTTCCGTTGAGTGAAGAGGGCGCCTACTTGATGCCTTATGAAAAGCTGATCAATCCCGATCACATCGAAGTCAAACCACTTCACTGGCCGTGGCAAAAGGTTAAAGCAGAGTTGGATAAGCTTCGGGATTTGGGTCAGAGCTACGTCGGCCGGCGGCTTTATCTAATGTACGACCCGGCTACCGGCCGCACCAATGGAACGACGCATACGTTCTTTGCAACCATCACGATCCGGCCGAAGAATATAATCGATCGTCCACATCGCCACGTGTCGGCTGCCGTCAATTATTACTTTCATGGCCGTGGCTACAGCACTGTCGAAGGTAAGCGATATGAGTGGGAAGCGGGAGATCTGATGTTAAGCGCGCCTGGTTGGGCGGTTCACAATCATGCTTCGAAAGATGAGGACGTTTACGAGTTGACCATTCAGGATCAACCGATGCATCTCGCGTTGGGCTCATTGCTCTGGCACGAAGACTTGCGAGGCGAGCCGAAGCTACTTGGCCTTTCGAGCGGGTTTTCGACGAATCGGGGTGTAGCGCAACCTGTTAGGTTGCGGAGCGCGAGTTGATAGCTAAACGCAAACTAACAGTTTGCGCCACATAAATGATCGAACTCGAATCAAACTTTCTGCGCGGCTCGTACACCCCTGTGGTGACGCCATTTCGCGACGCCAAAATCGATCTCGACAAATTCGCCGAATTGATCGAGCGACAGGTGCGCGAAGGCTCGCACGGCGTGGTGGTCAATGGCACCACAGCCGAGCCCAGCAGCCTCACGATCGAAGAAAGATGCGAGCTGGTAAAGGTCGCGGTTGAGACCGTCGCGCAACGCATCCCGGTAGTGGCGGCGACTGGATCGCAATCTCTTGCTGAAACAACGGAGTTGACGGTGAGAGCCGAGCAAGCAGGCGCCGATGCACTGTTGATAGTCACGCCGTACTACATCAAACCGCCGCAGCGCGGCCTGATTGAATATTTCGTCAAGATCGGAAAGAGCACGCGTCTGCCGCTCATGATCTATCACATTCCGGGTCGCGCGGCGGTGTCGGTCAGTCCCGCTACAATCGCACAAATCGCTGATCGCCTGCCTAATCTCGTCGGCCTGAAGCACGCGGCAAACGATCTCGAATGTCTCACGGAGACGCTGGCGTTGATGGGATCCGAGTTTCGCATTTTCTGTGGTCTTGAGGCCCTGAGTTTGCCGATGCTGGTAATCGGAGCGGCTGGTCTAATGAACGCTGTGGGAAACCTCGCGCCGGCGCGCGTCGCGGCCATGTGCAATGCCGTCGATAGCAAAGATCTCGAGAAAGCGCGCGATCTGCACTTTGAACTGTTCGAACTGAATCAAGCGATCTTTCTCGATACAAACCCAATTCCCTTGAAATATATGATGTGGCGACGAGGCCTGCTCGAAAGCCCAGAGCTGCGGTTGCCGTTGGCGCCGCTTGCGGACGACAACTGTAAGAAGCTAGACGAAGTCTTGCGTCGCGCCGCACTGCTCGACCTGACTCAAGCTGTTAGCTTGAGCACGCAAACTAACAGTTTGCGCCACATGTAGCACAAGGCATTCGCCTGTTAACGCAGAACAGGCTACGCTACGTCTGAGATGGAGGAGACAAACGAGACAAGAAATGTTTGAGCCTGTCAAAAACCAAAGAATCTCTGACGAGATCTTGCACCAGATCAGAGATGCGGTCATGAGCGGCAAGTTTCAGGTTGGTGATCGTCTGCCGAACGAGCGCGCGCTGGCGGAGCAGTTTGCCGCCAGTCGCACGTCAGTGCGCGAGGCCTTGCGCGGGCTCGAGCAGGCCGGGGTCATTTACATCAAGAAGGGTGTCAATGGCGGCGTCTTTGTCGCCGATCCCGATCACCGTTTGGTAAGTCGTCCTTTCCAAACACTTCTACAGTTGCGCAAGGTCACGATGGATAACATCGTCGAAGCGCGCCTAATTTTCGAGCCGGAAGCGGCGCGGCTTGCCGCCCAGCGGGCCGAGCCCGAAGACCTTGAAGAAATGAGACAGGTCATCGAGAAAATGTCAGGGGCTGTCGAGAGCGGAGAGCCCCCTAGTTCTTTCGATCTGAAATTCCACAAATTGATCGCGCGCGCCGCGCGGAATCCCATTTTGGAAATGCTGTCTGAATCGATGCTCGAAGTAGCATCCCAGGTCATCACCGATCTTCATCCATCGATCGACGTCCTCAAGCACGTCGTAGACCGGCACCGGGAAGTTTTTGAGGCCGTGCAGAAGAGAGATGGGGAGCTTGCGTTTTCGGTTATGTCGAACCACATCATCGACGTCAGAAATCGCCTGGCGAAACGTTCGAAACAATCTCCAGTCAAAAATCGAAGAGCGAAAAAACTTGAGTAACGGACTTGGGAATTCCAAACGCAAACTGATGTTCTTAGCAAACTGATTGACGAGTCTGCCGATATGATGTTACGGACAAAGCGCTAAGTTTCAGGAGGATAAGAATAGTGAAGGCGTTCACAGCATTCTTCCAAACAATCGTTCTACTGTCGCTCTGCATGACCGTAAACTCGCAATCGGCGAGCGCTGCTAAGCAAAGCACGCCGATCACGGTCGGAGACGTAGCTCCCGATTTCACGCTTGAAGACCAGAATCGAAACCAGATCAAGCTCTCGGAGTCGCACGGCAAGAGTCCGGTGGTGCTCGTGTTCTATCGCGGTTACTGGTGACCGTTTTGCGCGCGACAGTTGGCCGCGCTACGCACGCTCTTGAAGCCGAACGAAAAGGTGAAGCTCTACGCGATTAGCGTCGATCCGCCTGAGATGAGCAAGAGTTTCGCGGAGAAGATTGCCTCAGACGGAAAGGGCCCGCTTAACTTCCCTTTACTTTCCGATCCCGAACACAAAATCATCGACGCTTATGGTCTGCGCGATCCCGCTTACGAGGGACAGAAAGTCTACGGCATTCCGCATCCGGCTGTTTACCTGATCGACAAGAAGGGAAAAGTCGTCTGGGCCAAAATTGAATCGAATTACCGCGAACGTCCCGCCGTTGATGAGATACGCGCGGCGCTAAACGTGCTCAAGTAGATCGAATGTGATTTCAAACCACAAACCTTCGTTGTCGAAATGACGAACGAAGCAGTAACTGGCTCGGATCATGCGACCCGACGATGATTTCCGCCGTCGCTCCAACTGCATGTCGGCGTTTGCATTTGGGGTCGAGGCCGAATAGTATTTTGGAAACGGGTCAGCATTGTTGAGGCGTTGTTGAACGCTGGACAGCCAATCCCAAGCGACCTTCGAGAGTCAGAAACGCCTGTCCCGGATAAGTGTTTTTAGAAGGGAGTTTCAATTAGTAGTTTCATATTATCTGCGTCAGAGGTGTGAGTTTTGCCTGAATGGGCTGGCTAGTGCGGCACTCCTCCTAGTTGCTTTTCTCGGAAGTTCCAAGCGTTAATTTCTTAACCTCTAAGGGGTCATTGGTGATCTTGAGATTATCAGTGGTCTCTTTGTCCATGGGACTTAGCTGTGAGGAAGCATCCGCGGTTCGAAATAGATTCTTACAAGGCGGAAAACTCAAATCATGCTCTTGCCCCCAAACTTGGTTGATTCAAAATTCCCTCTTCATCTAACTGAATTGCCGCCGGAAGACTGCCGTCCGAGCGCACGCGGAAAGTTTCTCTTTATTGGCGAGCGGAAGTTTTACATTCGCGGCGTAACTTACGGACCATTTCGTCCTGACGAACACGGAAGGGAGTACGGCGATCCGCAGATCGCCGCGCAAGATTTTGCGCAGATGACCGCCAATGGCATTAACACGCTGCGGACGTACACAGTGCCTCCTCGCTGGTTTCTCGATCTTGCGTGGCAGCGCGGACTGCGGGTCATGGTGGGATTGGCCTGGGAGCAGCATGTCACCTTTCTTGATGACCACCAGCTGGTAAGAGACATTAAAGATCGTGTGTGCGCCGCCGTCCGTGAGTGCGCGGGTCACCCGGCGATTCTCTGCTACACGATAGGCAACGAAATCCCCGCTTCGATCGTGCGTTGGTGTGGCGCGCGCCGTATTGAGCGCTTTCTCGAAACCGTTTACCGCGCTGCGAAAGCAGAAGATCCCGAAGGTCTCTTCAGTTATGTTAACTATCCTTCCACCGAATATCTGAAACTCCCGTTCCTCGATCTCATCTGCTTCAATGTTTACCTGGAAAGACAGGAGCGCCTGGACGCCTATTTGGCGCGGCTTCAAAACCTCGCTGACGATCGCCCACTGGTGATGGCGGAGATCGGTCTGGATAGTCGTCGCCACGGCGAGCAGATCCAGGCTGCCTCGCTAGATTGGCAGATACGCACCGTGTTCGCGAATGGGTGCGCCGGCGCCTTCGCGTTCGCCTGGACCGATGAATGGCATCGCGGTGGATTCGATATCGAAGATTGGGACTTCGGCCTCGTAACCCGCGAGCGCCAACCGAAGCAAGCACTCTTTGCCGTGTGCGAGGCATTTGCGGAGCTTCCGTTTGCAAACGACGTCGAATGGCCGCGCATCTCGGTGGTGGTTTGCAGTTACAACGGAGCGCGTACGATCCGCGATTGTTTTGAAGGCTTGCGCAAACTGAATTATCCGAATTACGAAGTGATCGTCGTCAACGACGGTTCGAAAGATCGCACCGCGGCAATTACGAGAGAATACGGATTCAAGCTAATCAACACAGAAAATCGTGGACTAAGCAGCGCGCGGAACACCGGCGCGGAAGCCGCCACGGGCGAAATAGTCGCCTACATCGATGACGACGCCTATCCCGACCCGCACTGGCTGACTTATCTTGCTTCCACTTTGATGAGCACCGACTACGCGGCCGTCGGTGGCCCGAACATTGCTCCGCCAGGCGGTGGCGCGATCGCTGAGTGCGTAGCTCAGGCGCCAGGTGGTCCGGTGCACGTGCTCCTTAACGACCGAGACGCTGAACACATTCCCGGCTGCAACATGGCCTTTCGCAAATCAGCCCTGCAGGAGATTGGCGGTTTCGATCCTCGCTTTCGCACTGCCGGCGATGATGTGGATGTGTGCTGGAGAATTCAGCATCAAGGTTGGAAGATCGGTTTCAATCCGGCGGCGATGGTTTGGCATCATCGACGCAATTCTCTGCGGGCGTACTGGCGGCAACAGAAAGGATATGGCAGAGCCGAAGCATTGCTGGAAGTGAAGTGGCCTGAGAAGTACAACAGTGCAGGACACGTGACCTGGGGCGGCCGGATTTACGGAAACGGTCTTACAAGGGCATTGGGCTTTCGTCGCGAACGGATTTACCAGGGAAGCTGGGGCGCAGCGCTGTTTCAGTCCATCTATGAACCGGCATCGAATGGGATCACTTCGTTGCCCTTGATGCCTGAATGGTATCTGCTGATATCCGCGCTTGGTTTGATTTCGGCACTGGGATTTTCATGGCGGCCTCTGTTTCTGGCTGCGCCGCTGCTCGGGTTGGCCGTTGTCGCAATCCTATTTCAGGCGATTCGCAGCGCGAGCCACGCCGCTTTGGCCAAACATTCGCGTGGAAAAATTCATAACGCCTTTGCACTCGGCACGATCGGGTTCTTGCATCTGCTGCAACCACTCGCGCGTTTGATCGGCCGCGTGCGCTCTGGCCTAACCGTGTGGCGGCGCCGTGGTCGGGCCGGAATGGTTTTACCCTGGCCGCGAAACTCTTCGATCTGGAGCGAAGAGTGGCATGCGAGTCACGAATGGCTTGCAGCCGTGGAAGAAGATCTCGTTCGAGACGGCGCGGTGGTCCAACGCGGCGGCGATTTTGATCGTTGGGATCTGGAAGTCCGTGGAGGCTTGTTTGGCTGTGCGCGAATGTTGATGGGAATCGAAGAGCACGGCGGCGGTAAACAACTCGTGCGGTTCCGCACCTGGCCTAAATTCTG
>QHXG01000715.1 GCA_003222845.1 Acidobacteriota bacterium
CAGCAGTAGGGGCTGTGGGAACGGTGGGAAAACGCAGTTTGTTTTTCCACGGTTTCCATAGCCCGGTTTTTTGTGTCGTTGTTTCATTTGGCGATTCGTTTCGCGGCTATTCAACCGGCAGCCGATTTTCGTAGACGATGGCGAAGCGGTTGAGCGCGGCCTTCCAGTCGTGCACCGGCATGGTCCATTTCTTGGCAATGTTGCGCAGCGCCAGGAAAAGCAGCTTGAATACCGCCTCATCGTTGGGAAACGAGCCGCGCGCCTTCGTCACTTTGCGCAGCGACATGTTCAGCGACTCGATGGCGTTGGTCGTGTAAATCACCCGGCGAATCTCCGGCGGGTGCGCGAAGAACGGAATCACTCGGGCCCAGTTGCTGCGCCAGGACTTCGCAATCGGCGGAAACTTCGCGTCCCACTTCAGACTAAACTCGGCCAGTCTTTGTTCGGCTTCCGCCTCGGTCGCCGACGTGTAGATGGCCTTCAGGTCCCTAGCCACTTCCTTGCGCTGTTTCCAGCCCACAAAGTTCAGCGAGTGCCGCACCAGGTGCACGATGCATAGCTGCACTTCGGTTTGCGGAAAGACAGTCTCAATCGCTTCCGGAAACCCTTTCAGCCCGTCCACACAAGCGATGAAGATGTCGGTGACGCCCCGGTTCTTCAACTCCGTCACCACTTGCAACCAGAACTTGGCCCCTTCTGTCTGTGCGATCCACAACCCCAGCACTTCTTTCAGCCCGCTCACGGTGACCCCAATCGCCAGGTAAATCGCTTTGTTTCTCACGTGCCCGCCATCTCGCACTTTGAACTGGATGGCGTCCAGATACATGATCGGGTAAACCTCATCGAGTTGCCGGTTCTGCCACGTCTTTACCTCATCAATCACTTCATCCGTCACGCTCGAAATCAATGCCGGCGAGACTTCCACGTGGTAGATCTCTTCGAGATGCTGTTGGATCTCGCGGGTTGATAACCCGCGCGCGTACAGCGAAATGATGTTCTGGTCGAACCCAGTGAAGCGCGTCTGGTGCTTCTCGATTATCTGCGGCTCGAAAGTCCCGTTACGATCCCGTGGCACTTCGATCGGCATCGTCCCAAAGCTTCCCTTGAGGGTCTTGGCCGACTTCCCATTGCGCGAGTTGCCGCTCTTGTTACCGGCCGCCTCGTGCTTCTCGTAGCCGACATGCTCGGTCAGCTCCGCCGCCATCGCCCGCTCCAGCAACTGCTTCGTTAGTTGCTTCAGCAGGCCGTTCTCGCCAATGATGTCTTCGGGCTTTTTGTAGTCTTTCAGCAGATTGTCAATGAGCTCGTTGTCTATGGTCATCTTTCTCCTTCTCCTAACCTTAACCGGTTAGTTGCTCGATGACCATTTACACAAAACTATTTACACCCTCGCTCAAGTTTAACTTGAGCGGGCTTTCTTTAATAATCCCGGCGGCTTCCTACTCTCCCACGCAGTTGCCCGCGCAGTACCATCGGCTCCAAGAGGCTTAACTTCCGTGTTCGGGATGGGAACGGGTGTGACCCTCTCGACACAACCACCGGAAAACCGTTTCAATTTCGGATTGCGAATTTCGGATTGCGGAATTCGAATCAGAAATCGGAAATGAAAAGAACTTTTTCGGTAGCGGGGGCCCAGTCGTCGCGTGCGATTGCTCGCACAGCTAACAGGCCAAAGTCCGCGCTACGGAACTTGTTTGAGATCTCAGTTCTGAGGCCTCAAATTTCAAAAAAAATCAAATAGCGACGAAGGCAAGTCTGTGCCGTGTCTGAATCTTCGCGCGTCATTTTTCAAAGCGATTCAGTTAAGCCCTCCCTCACGGTCGGGCTACCGCCCCGCTTCATCTGAAATTCGCAATTCGCAAATCAAAATTCGAAATTCCAGACGCGTTGCTGGCTAGTAAATTTTACGGTCAAGCCAAGGGACTGATTAGTACTGGTCAACTGAGCACATTACTGCACTTACATTTCCAGCCTATTAACGTGGTGGTCTACCACGAGTCTCGCGGTCAGGATTAATCTCGGGTCTGGCTTCACGCTTAGATGCATTCAGCGTTTATCCATGCTCCACTTAGCTACCGAGCGTTACGGCTGGCGCCATAACTCGTACACTAGAGGTGGATCCATCCCGGTCCTCTCGTACTAAGGACAGATTCCCTCAATCCTGCTGCGCCCACACTAGATAGGGACCGAACTCTCTCACGACGTTCTAAACCCAGCTCACGTACCGCTTTAACCGGCGAACAGCCGGACCCTTGGGACCTTCTTCAGCCCCAGGATGCGATGAGCCGACATCGAGGTGCCAAACCCTGCCGTCGATGTGAACTCTTGGGCAGGATAAGCCTGTTATCCCCGGCGTACCTTTTATCCGTTGAGCG
>QHXG01000716.1 GCA_003222845.1 Acidobacteriota bacterium
CGGCAAGTCCTTCCGCGTGCCGCCCTGTGTTTGAGAGTAAGTGTGCGTAAAAGAGATGTGTGTCGGCGTTGTTCGGATTAAGTTCTAAGGCTCGTTTGAGTTGATTTTCGGCGGCGTTCCAATCCCAATCGTACCAGAAAATGATGAAACCGAGTTCAGCATGAGCTTCAGCGAGAGTGTCATCAATTTCGATGGCCTTTTGCGCCGCCGCCTTCGCTTTTGGGAAAAATTCGGTTGCAGGCATTTCAGCGACAAGCGCAAACGAGCGATATCCGTCGGCGAGCCCGACGTAAGCGAGCGCGTAAGACGGATCAATTTCAATCGCTTGTTGGAAATAGGAAATGCCTGTTTGAATTTCCGGCGGCGTTAATTTGAGAAGATGGTAACGTCCTATGAGATAAAGCTGATAGGCTTCCGCGTTTGCGGTGTAGTTCTTCGCCAACTTCTGCTCGTCTGCGCCCGACAATTTCAACCGCAGCTTGCTGGAAACGTCACGGGCAATTTCGCCTGGCAACGAAACAAGGTTTGCCATTGAGCGATTGTAATCCCCACTCCACAAGGCCGTTTCCGTCTTCACATCAACCAACTCGATATGCAGCGTCAAATCATTGCCGCGCTGCACCACCCGCCCATTCAAAATCGCTTGCACGTTAAGTTCTTTGCCTACTTGTTGCGGCGGCGTATCTTTGCCCTTGTAGCGAAACACTGAGGTGCGCGCTTTGACCGAAAGCTTGGGCAGTTGCGAGAGACTGGTGATGAGCGATTCGGTCATGCCGTCCGACAAATACTCCACATCCGCATTACTGCTCGCGTTGACAAACGGCAGGACCGCGATGGATTCGATTTGTGTCAGGTTCGACGCGCGATGGCTGGAGAACCAATAACTGAAGCCAATGACGGCAAGCAGCAGAACTGCCAGCCCGGCAGCGACGACGACCCGGTGCTGTTTGATACGACTGGCTATGTACTCGGCGCTGGAAGTCGGGCGCGCTGCGATGGCTTGCGTCCTGGCATTTTCGATTACCGCATTTGCGCTCGAGGTTGGCGCGCCGTTCTGAAGTACCGCATCGTGCCTGTCTGGAGCAGCGCTGCGTTCCAGCTTGGCGGTGAACTCCAACTCCTGTTTGAACGTCGTCAAATCGATGAGCAGACTCTTGATGGTTTGATAGCGCTCGTCCCGATCTTTGCGCAGCGCCTTGCTGACGATGTGCTGCAACTCAGCGGGTGTGTCGGGCGCCAGTGTCGAGAGTGGTTGCGGTTCTTTGTGAAGCAGCAGACTGATGATATCCGCCGTCGTCTCTCCCAGAAACGGCGGACGTCCCGCCAGCATTTCATACAGCACGACGCCGAGGCTGAAGATGTCGGTGCGCGCATCTACTTTCAATCCGCGCGCCTGTTCGGGCGACATGTATTGCGCGGTGCCCATCACTGCTCCTATTTTGGTATCCACTCTGGCTACTGTCGGCGCTTCAGTGTCCACGTTGGAAGTCCGCGGCTCGGTCAGCTTGGCCAGGCCGAAGTCGAGCACTTTGATCAGTCCATCCGGCCGTAGCATTATGTTTTCCGGCTTGAGGTCGCGGTGGACGATGCCCGCGGCGTGGGCCGCGGCTAAGGCGCTGGCGACTTGGGTCGCAACATCGAGCACGACTGGCAGATTCATTCGCTCCGTAGTTATCCGCCCGCGCAACGTTTCGCCCGCGATGAACTCGGTGACAATAAAGTTCAGGCCTTCGACTTGTCCGATCTCGTGAATGGTGATGATGTTCGGATGATTGAGAGCGGAAGCCGCTTGGGCTTCTTGCTCAAAGCGTCGCAACCGATCCCGGTTCGCAGTGAGTTCCGCAGGCAGCAGCTTGAGCGCGACCTTGCGTTTCAGACGAGCATCTTCAGCCAGATAGACCTCACCCATTCCACCTGCGCCCAGCAGCGAGAGCACGTGGTAATGGCCTAGCTCCTTGCCAACCAGGGACAGGGATTCATCCTCAACCAGCATCTTCGCCGCATCCTTCATCGCGCCTGCCGCGAGAAAACTTCCAGCCCCATCTTCGGCCGCAAGCAGCGACTCTACTTCTCGACGCAACGCCTTATCATCACGGCAAGCATCATCGAGAAAAGTCTCCCGCTCAGCCGGCTGCAAGGCCAGCGC
>QHXG01000720.1:0-1200 GCA_003222845.1 Acidobacteriota bacterium
TTAATTGTGCGCAAGGACATGCATCTGCGCTGGCCGCGCGCTGAGACGCCGACGCATTACATCACGATGGGCCTGCACGAAGATTTGAATGAAGCGACGAAGATGGCGCTCCGCGAGATGATCGATTTTCTGGTGACGGAAAAACATCTGACGCGCGATGATGCCTATCAACTATCGAGCGTCGCCGCCGATCTCGACATCACGCAATTGGTCGATGGGAACAAAGGCGTACATGCGATGATCCCGAAAGCGATCTTCGTCAGCCAGACCGGCAATAGCGATGTGATTACCCTGGAAAGAACTGCCTGCTTTGGCGCGTGTCCAATGTATAAACTGACGATCGCGTCGGACGGAACAGTTACGTTTGAGGGACGCCAATACACAAAGACCAAAGGAATCGCCAGAGGCCAAATCAGCCCGAACGATTTTCGGCAACTCGTCGCCGAGTTTGAAAAGATTAGCTATTTCTCTCTGCCGGATAACTACTCGCCGGGAGCACCGGTTTGTCCTCGAGTGATCACCGATATGCCTTCAGCGAATACTTCTATACGATTGAGTGGAAAAATGAAGAGCGTCAACCATTATCATGGCTGTGGCGACTCAGGAGCGCTGGCGAAACTCACGGCGTTGGAACGGAGAATCGATGAAGTTGCTGCTACCGAAAAGTGGATAAAATAATGGCTGAGGCTTAGGGCAAAGCAGCGCCCGAAAAGGATTGATTATGATAGCGAAAGGTGGTCTAATCCGGCCATGCAAGATGAGCCAGAAGGCCCTAATATCTCTACACCTCGCTCTGTTTTTGGTGCCTGTTCGGGGTCAACGGTCGCCCACCGAAATCCGGCGCCCCGCGGAAAATCCTCATGCCCGTGCGCTCTCGGCGGTCTAATCGGGCGAGATTGATATATGAGCAAGAGAGCTTTCGTAACTTTTTTTCTGACGTTCGTTCTCTTAATGCCTACCCGCGCGCAACAGGCGCAATCTCCTCCCCAAAAAACAACAGCCCCTCCAGCCACGAAAGAAACGTCACCGCAGAGTGCGCAGGATGATGTGGTGAGGATTACGACTAACCTGGTCCAGTTGGATGCCGTGGCTATGAAAGACGGCAAACAGGTCACCGACTTGGCCGCCGACGATTTTGAGATAACTGAAGACGGCAAGCCGCAAACGATTACCCACTTTTCTTATATCTCGAACGTGCCT
>QHXG01000720.1:1205-4884 GCA_003222845.1 Acidobacteriota bacterium
ACATCACGCCGAAGCCCGACAATAACAAAACCGCAGCACCGGTCTTACCCGCGGTCGTTCGGCCTTACGAGGTGCGTCGCACTATTGTGATCGTCGTGGACGATCTGGGTATCTCATTCGAAAGCATGACGCCAATCAAGCTGCAGTTACATAAGTTTGTCGAAGACCAGTTACAGGCCGACGATCTCGTGGCGATCATTCGCACCGGTGGCGAAGTAGGTTTGCTCCAACAGTTCACGACTGATCGCCGCCTGCTCTTTCGGGCGATCGACGGCCTGCGTTGGAACCCTTGCGGCCGCGTCGGCAATTCCAGCCTGGCGCCGATGCCTAATTTGACAGAGCCTACCACCAACTTGGGGAGCGGCCAGAATGCAGTGGGACTGTGTGCCGATCTGCAGGGTGGTCCGTTGACCTCCACGGTGCGAGCGCTACGATTCATTTTGCAGGCTATGCGCGCTCTGCCGGGTCGCAAGACGATGGTTATCCTCTCTGACAATCTCCCCCTGGATGTTCCCGACCTGGACTCGCTTAAACGTGGGCCAATCAAACCAGCAAGTCAGAGCGCCGATGCCGATCTTGTACGGGGGCGCGACGAGACCCAATTCGGCAACGAAGGCGTGTTGCGACGGACGGCGGAGATTGCGAATCGGTCATCGGTCGTGATTTATACCGTCGATACCCGAGGGATTAAGACCACCGGACTTACCGCGAGTGACAACACCTCGCCGAGCGGATCGGGATTAAGAAGGGGAACGGATGGCTTAACGGCACAAGTTCGGGACGTAATCCAGACTCGTTCTGAACAATTGCAAGACGCTGGTGGAGGCATGTCGCTGCTGGCCCAACTTACCGGCGGCTTTATGGTAAGCAACACAAACGACTTTGGATTGCCGCGCGTCTTGCGGGAAGAGGAAGGCTATTATCTCGTCGGCTACCGTCCCGGAGGCGAGACCTTCAATAGAAGCTTTCATCACATCAAAGCCCGCGTAAAGCGACCCGGCGTAACGTTGCGGACCAGGGAGGGCTTTTACGGCCTTAATGACAAAGACGTCACACCCACTAAGCCAACAACTCGCGATCAGATGAACTCGGCGCTCATGTCACCATTCGGCGCGACCGGCATCGAGGTGCACCTTGCGTCGGTCTTCGCGAACACGAAGCAAACAGGAGCCGTCATTCGGTCCCTGGTGCACGTCAAAGCCGGAGATCTCAAATTTGCTGATGGGCCTGATGGTGCTCGCAAAGCAGATTTCAATCTCAGTGCGGTCCTATTTGACGAAGACGGAAAGGTCGTTCATTCAGCCGGCGAGACAAGAGCGTTACGTCTGAACGGTAAGGATTATGACCGAGCTATGCGGGATGGACTCGTATACCAGTTAGACATACCGGTGAAGAAGCCTGGGTTTTATCAGTTCCGCGTTCTGGTGCGCGATGCGACCTCGTCACAGTTCAATAAGGGCGTGGTTCTATCAGGCATGACTCTCTCAAGTATAAGTGCCGATGCCAGTGACCCACATTCTTCCGCGCGTTCGGACGCTGCGGCCGGCGCATTTGACAGCGCGATCGGAAATACGGCCGTAAGGCGCTTCCATCAAGGTTCTGACCTCTTTTTCGCTTACGTCATTTACAAAGCCGAACGCGACAAGGCCACGAATCTTCCCAAACTAACATCGCAGGTGAGATTGTTTCGCGACGGTAAACTTCTTTACGCCGGCGACCTAAAGTCAATTGATCCAAGCGGTCAGATGGATCTCGAACGCATTAGCGCCAGCGGTGCTTTGCGTCTGGGGCCGACGCTCGGACTTGGCCAGTACATTCTTCAAGTCACGATTAATGATAGACAGGCTGATGAGAAGAACGGAACAGCAACGCAATGGATCGATTTTGAAATCGTGAAATAGGCCGGAACCTCCAGAGTCGGTATAATGCGCCGGTGCCGCCACTGTCCGACATCGAGGTTCGCGTCCTTGGCTCGCTGATCGAAAAGCAGGTCACGACGCCGGAGTATTATCCGCTGACACTCAACGCGCTGACGCTGGCGTGCAATCAAAAGAACAACCGTAATCCGGTTACGGCATTCAGCGAGAACCAGGTCGAGCAAGCGCTCGACAGTCTGCGTGAAAAAAATCTCGCTTACGTTTTCCACGGTAGCACCAGCCGCGTGCCGAAATTCAAGCATGTCGCACCGGAAGTCCTACATCTCACGCCACCCGAGATGGCGGTGATGTGTGTGCTGATGCTCAGTGGACCACAGACTGTCGGGGAAATTCGCACGCGCGGCTCGCGGCTTTACGATTTCTCAGGCCTGGAAGAGGTCGATGAAACTCTGCATGCGCTGAGCACCAAAGATACTGACCCAATGGTAGTGAAATTGCCGCGTCAGCCAGGTCAGAAGGAGGCTCGCTTTGCGCATCTGCTCTCGGGCGAAGTGGATGTCGAGCAACTTGCCGAAGAACAACCCAGTGCGAAGGTGACGCGTCGATCGAACGATGGCGGAAGAATTGAGAAACTCGAAGCGCAGGTTGAGACGCTGACCTCGGAAGTAGAAAGCCTGCGGCAGCAATTTGAACAGTTCAAGAAGCAATTTGAGTAGGTCGATCAGATGAAACCGTCCCTCACTGCCAGAAAGTTTCGGTGCTTAAAACGAAAATGAGGAAAGACCGATGAAGAGACTTCTCTCTATCACTCTACTGCTGCTGGCCAGCCCCTTAGCGTCAATAGCGCAATCTACGACGTTGGCGCAAAGAATTCAGAGCATCATGGATCGCCCGGAGTTTCGCCATGCGATCTTCGGCGTCGAGTTTTATTCGCTGGACGCGGGCAAGCCAATCTATAGCATTAACGCCGATAAGCTTTTTACGCCCGGATCGACGACTAAGCTGCTCACCGAAGGAACCGCGCTGGCGCTGCTCGGTGCTGACTTTCGTTTCCACACGCGGGTATATCGCACGGGCGCGATTAACGTGGACGGCACGCTCGACGGTGATCTGGTCCTGGTTGCCAGTGGCGATCCGAACCTCTCGGGTCGCATCAACGCGGATGGTACGCTGTCCTTTGAGAATGAAGACCACTCATACGACGGCGACCCGAACACGCGCGCGGTGCCGGGCGATCCCCTGCTTGTCATTCGCCGGCTGGCCCAACAAGTCGCCGACAAACAAATCAAGAAAATCCGCGGCCACGTCATCGTCGATATCAGCCTCTTTCGCGAAGGCGCGCGCGAGTTGGGCACGGGCGTCGTCATGTCCCCGATTGTCGTGAATGACAACATCGTCGATGTCACCATTGGCCCAGCGGCGACTGAGGGAGCGCCGGTAGTTTTCAAACCATCGCCCGCGACTTCGTACGTGACATTCGTGAACCGTGCGACTACCGGAAAGCCGGATTCGGAACCTGAGATCCGTTGGAGCGGTGACGCGCGGAATGCTAACGGCATGCACACGGTCACGATCACAGGAACTTTTCCGGCGGGTAAGCCGGCGATTCTCTTCAAGTATTCTGTGCCTGAGCCCAGCCGCTTTGCGGAAACTGTTTTGGTTGAGGCGCTGCGCGAGAAGGGCGTCACAGTCGAGATGGGCACGCCGGGCGAGCCGCGCGACTTCATTAAGTTAGCGGCGTCGTACATTCACGATCAGCTTGTGGCCGAACATATCTCAGCGCCGCTGAAGGAAGAGATCAA
>QHXG01000721.1 GCA_003222845.1 Acidobacteriota bacterium
TGAAGCGAAGGATCTCACAAGAACTCAAGAACAACTTAGCCCCTAGGTTATCGCCTGTCTTTTGAAAGGAGAAGTTTATGTACCGTCACCGCCTTGCAACCCTGATGACGATCGTGTTTGCGGCTGCAGTGTTGATTAGCGTGCAGCCGGCTCTTGCGCAACTAAGAATTGTTGGATCGATCTCCGGAACGGTGCAGGATCCGACTGGCGCCGTGGTCCCAAACGCGAGAGTTGTTTTGAAGGACCAAAAAACCGGACTAACAAAGGAATCGACCACGACCGAGGCTGGAACGTTCCTGTTTCCGGATTTGGCGAGCGGTTCTTATCAGGTAACGGTCAGCCTGGCGGGATTCAAGACCGAGCTTATCCCCAGCGTCTCCGTTTCCACCAGCAAGACAACCGATGTTCGAGTCACACTCGAAGTGGGCCAGCCGACAGAAACAGTCACGATAACCGAAGGCGCTGCGCAGGTTCTCGAGTCATCGAGCCAATTGGTAACGAATACGCTCGTGTCAAAAACAATTACCGAATTGCCTTTGGGTAACCGCGGCAACGCACTAGCTCTGGCGCGACTCGCACAGGGAGCGTCTCCTCCGATCGGGGGTGACACACGATACAACAATCTGCCAGGCGGCGCCGTAAACGTCACGGTCGACGGAATCAACGACGCTTCGAATGGCTTCAAGAGTGGTGGCACTGTTTTTTTCATGACTGTGCCGGTGCGCTTGGGCGCCCTGGAAGAGCAATCGGTAGAAACCGGTGGTCTCGGCGCTGATTCAGGCGCGCAAAGCGGCGCGAACGTCAAGTTCACAACCAAGCGTGGCGGCAACAAGTATCATGGCAGTGGCTTTTACGAGCCTCAAAGCGAGCGATTCAATGCCAACACATGGACCAGGAATGCGCAGGGACTGCAGCGGCTCTTGAATCGCACTCAAAATTACGGATTTAACTTTGGAGGTCCACTGGTTCCGTTTACATCGCTCAAGAAAAAAGCATTCTTCTTTGTCAATTACGAGCGCGCCTATTCTCCAGTCCTGAATTCTCGCACGGTGACCGTGTTGACACCGGCGGCGCAGGCGGGGATCTACACCTATCAAGTAACCGTGAATAACACCACGCAAGTGCTGACGACAAACGTCCTGGCTCTTGGCGCGACCAAGGCGGGCCCAAGACCGCTCGATTCTGTCACTCAGGACATCCTGGCCATCAACAACAAAATTCCGCTGGGGGCCACCAAGATTGCCGGCACTGATCTCAACCGTGACACGTATACGTGGGGCGCCGAGAATAACAACTTCGCCTATTTTCCGGCAGCCCGATTCGACGTCTTTGCAACCCCGAAACACCAGGTGACATGGACGTGGAATTACCGGCACAACTGGCAGGCCGGCGAAAGGCGCATACCGGTGCCCGACATCAGCAGGACCAATCCATTTCGGCTGGGCTACTTCATCTGGTCAGCCGCGGTGCAGTCGACATTTTCGCCGCGGGTGCTTAACGAGATTAGATACGGGGTTCAGCACAGCGGCGACTCGAACGCATCGGCAGCTTATGGACCATACTATATTTACAAGGGCGTCCCATTGCGAATTGGCCAAAATTTACAGTTCGCAAATGGTAATAATCCGCCGAGTCCGACTGTCCCCTTCATCGATCAGGCAAACGTTACCGGTCGCCATTTCATCACGACAATTTACGATACGATGACGCTGGAGCGCGGCAACCATACTTTCACCATTGGTGGGAGTTACCGCAAGACTGACTGGAAAGACACGGGGGTGGTGTTTGCGGTTCCCACTTATGGTACCGGCACGCCATCCGGCGACCCGCTACAAGTCTCCACTGCGTTCGCTGGTCTACCCACCACGGAACAGGGCAACGCCATCGCTCTCTA
>QHXG01000135.1 GCA_003222845.1 Acidobacteriota bacterium
CGCCTGGGCGAAAAGGTAAGCCGTGTAGACGGCAGTCAAAATGGAAAGCGGCAAGCCGCCAACGATCAGCCATCGCGGTAACGAAATCGAGTGCAGCAGACTTGCGATGAAATGCGACGCCAATACGACTGAATAGCCCGCAATGATGAACGCGCCTTTCACCAGCCAACTCTTCCACTGAGGTTTTGTGAATATCATGTAGAACCGCGTGGGATGCTCTAGATCCCAAATTAACAAGAGACCGGTGATTGCGAGAAACGCGCCAGACACGATCGGCGTCACCCAAAGCCAGAGCTGATCACTCGGATTCAAGATTCCAAGTAACAGAAGCAAGGCAGCGACCAGATAAACTCCCGACGCAATCCCTTTCGTCCAGGTGTAAAGACTCACGCGCCAGTCCCAGGGGATCGAATGCGCGACGTCGTAACTCAAAAGAGCGGCGGCGGAAGTGTTGTTATAAGTCGGATTGCCTGAGACGACCTGCTCGCTAGTCTGCTGCTGCTCGCTCCACATGAACAGCCCGGCTTCGGGACGACGCGCCGCAAGCGGATCGAGCGTCGCCTGATGAGCGCCTTTGTAAAAGAGTTTTGGCAAAGTCTCTTTTTCAGGACGACGTACGGCCACGGGTTCGCGATTGATGATCTGCGCGACGTACGATGACTGATCGTTCATGTCGCCCACCAGAATGGCTTGCGTGGGACAGACGACTACGCATGCCGGCTCAAGTCCAACATCGATGCGATGCGCGCAGAAGTTACACTTTTCGGCAGAATGATCTTCAGGATTGATGAAGATCGCGTCGTAAGGACAAGCCGCCATGCAGGCCTTACAGCCGATGCAGATCGACTTGTCAAAATCTACGATGCCGTCTGCGCGCTTGAACATCGCCGCGGTTGGACAAGCGGTCACACACGGCGCGTGCGCACATTGATTACAGCGCGTTACCTGATGCGCGCGACGGACTTGCGGAAACATGCCGACATCGACGTGCTTGACGTACGTGCGCGTGACGCCGATGGGAACGACGTTTTCAGACTTGCACGCAGTCGTGCAGGCATGACAACCGATGCAGCGGGTGTGGTCTATGACCTTGGCCCACTGCACGCGTTCAGTTCGAGCTGATAGTTGCTCGATCATTTACTGATTCGTAAGAACTGCCGGCAGTGATGCCGGCGAACCGCAGGCACGGACGCCTGCGCTCCCAGCTGCGCTGCATCGGCGGGCCGAAATATAGCACGCCAAGCCATGAAGCGTGCAAAGCGTTAGCTACCGCGCTGATTAGAGACGGACCTTAAAGGTAGAACCGAGAGCGTTAATATCACCAGGATGCGAATGACTATCATTCTGCCGCACGTAATAAATCTCAAGCGTTAAGTGTTTGTTCACCTTCTTCGCGACTCCCAGGTAAAAGCGATTACGAATCCACGCTGAAGCGACAGAATCATAAAACACTTCATCGGCCACAAAGCCGTGCAAATCACGCAACCGTAAGGCGTGTTCGATCTGTATTCGATTGCGATATTGAACAAAATTCGGCGAGGGTGAATGAAAGTGAAACTCGACCCGATTGCGATCGCTGACGACGAAGCTTCTGATCGGAAACTTAGGCGTAGCTTCCAGTGTGATGCGGTGTTCAGTGCTGTGATTGGTGCTGGTCGGTTGGGAAGCGACGTATAGATACGAGGGAAGCAGCGTTAGGTACTTTCCGCACCTCACCAATATTCCGGCCCCGACACGCTCGTTCACGGGCCGACTGACATTCCTTCCGAGGCGCAAGACTCCAAGCATCACTAAATCGATCTTGTTGTTGATAGGTACCGCAAGCTGAAGCTCACTCCAAACCTGATTATCCGAGCGAGGGGCCGGCGATGATTGGGCTTGCGCCAGAGCATTGGCAACGCAGAAGGGGGAAAACACCAACAGCAGCGGGATTGCCAGAGCTTCAATAAATCGCCGGAGGATGAACGTAAATGGCAAGGAAGATACCTGTTCTTTGATGACGCAAATTTTTCGGGCACGTATCTATAGCATAATCCGAAGACGGAACGGTAAGGATGGAATATCTATACAGACACGAATTATTTGGAAAAATTCATCTTAATGCCCAGTAGAAATGGCAGATACGGTCGCCCATTCTCGGTTCCGAATCAAAAGCGTTGACGGTCGTTTGCCCGAGCCGCTATTATGATTCTGGTCGCGGCGCTGGCGCCCAATCGCCTTGACCTTTCCGGTTTCTTGTCCTTAAACCTCGTAAGCTTTTTCAAAGAACCCTAATTGAATTCCGCTTGTATTACTATGCCTATAAAGATCGATGACCTCCTGGTGACGGCGACGGCTCATTTCGCCTCTGACTTACACCTGAAAGTTGGCTCGTTTCCGATAGTGCGGATCGGCGGCGAGTTGTACCCGATTGCCGATGCGCCGCGACTCTCGCCCGAAGACACGCTAGAGATGGCTTTCTCGATGATGTCGAACCGGCAGAAGCAGAAGTTGAAAGACATCTCGGAAGTCGACATTGCCTACAGCGTCAAAGGCCTGGGCCGATTTCGCGCGAACATTTTTCAGCAGCGTGGTAGCGTGAGCATCGTGCTGCGCGTGATTCCCGATCAGAGCAAGGACAGCATGGCACTTGGCCTGCCGCCGGTGATCGACCGGATCGCCGACGAGCGCCGCGGGTTGATTCTGGTGACCGGCGCGACCGGATCGGGAAAATCCACGACGCTGGCGGCGATGATTGATCGAATCAACTCGACGCGGTCGGGCCACATCGTCACCATCGAGGACCCAATCGAGTTTCTGCATCGCGACAAGAAAGCATTCGTTACGCAGCGCGAAGTCGACGTCGACACGCGCTCATTCGCGGAGGCGCTGCGCGGCGCGCTACGACAGGATCCGGACGTGATTCTGGTAGGTGAAATGCGCGATCTCGAAACGATCCAGACGGCATTGACCGCGGCTGAAACGGGCCATCTCGTGCTCTCGACACTGCATACACTGGATGCAACCGAAACTATTACCCGCATCGTTTCGTCATTTCCATCGCATCAACAAAAGTCAGTGCGGATTCAATTGTCTGGCATTTTGAAAGCAGTGATCTCGATGCGTCTGATGCGCGCGGTGAAAGGATCGGGCCGGGTGCCGGCGGTTGAGGTAATGGTTTCGACGGCTCTGATCCGCGATTACATCATCAATGAAGAAAAAACTTCGTTGATTCGCGAAGCCCTCGCGAATGGCGCTTCGCAATATTCGATGCAGACCTTCGATCAGTCCCTCTTCCACCTATTGCAATCGCGCCAGATCACTTTGGAAGAAGCGATTCGCAACGCAACCAACCCGGATGAATTCAAGATGCGCGTTTCCGGCATTCTCTCAACGGAACAAGCGATCGGAATCGAAAGCGTCGGCCAAAACGAAGCCGCCGGCTCGCTTCAGGAATTCGAGTCGACGATCGTTAAGCTGTGAAGAAAACTCCCTCTCCCTTTGGGAGAGGGCTGGGGTGAGGGTCTAGATAAAAAGGGATTTAGAAAGTTCTCTCTCTCTCTCTCTCAGCGCCCTCAGCCTGCTGAGAGAAAACCCAGCCATAACGTTGGCCGCGGTAGGCCCTCACCCTAACCCTCTCCCAAAGGGAGAGGGAACTCATCGGAATACTTTTCAAATCTGGTGCTTTTTTGCGCCTTTTCGTGGCCTCAATTCTGCTTCTTAGCTTCCTGCCAAAGGTCTTCCAACTCATCGAGTGTCGTCTCATCGAACTTGCGGTTCTGGTCTCGCAACTTCTCCTCGATATAGCGGAAACGCCGCCTAAACTTACGGTTACTCAGTTTCAGCGCTGCTTCCGGTTCGACATTCAATTGGCGCGCGATATTTGTGATTACGAATATCAGATCTCCGATCTCTTCGCGGACGCGCGTGTGATTTGCTTCGTCTTCGGACCGTTGGTGATGCTCGATCGCTTCGCGTAATTCCTGTACCTCTTCTTGCAGCTTCTCGAAAATGTCTTCGAGGTGTTTCCAGTCAAAACCAACGCGGGCGACTTTGGTTGAGATTTGATGAGCCTCCATCAACGCTGGCGCCTTGGTCGAAACACCATCGAGTATCGAAGCGGCTTCGGTTTCTCCCGCGCCCTTGCCGGCCGCGCGTTTCTCTTCGGCCTTGATTGCCTCCCAGTTGCGCAGCACCTCGGCGGAGTCGCCAGCCTGCGCCTCGCCAAACACATGCGGATGTCGCCGCACCATCTTCGCGTGGACTTCATCGATCACGTCATCGATATTGAACTCGCCGCGTTCCTTCGCAACGCGCGCAAAGAAAGTGATCTGAAAGAGTAAATCACCCAGCTCCTCACGCAGCGCAGCGGGCCGACCCTCGCGCGCTTCTTCCAGCGCATCGAATGCTTCGTAAGCTTCTTCGAGCAGCATCGGCGCCAGCGTAGCGTAGGTTTGCTCGCGGTCCCACGGACAGCCGCCGGGCGAACGCAGACGATCCATCAATTCGACCAGGTCATTGAATGTTGCTGACATGATGCCATAGAGGATAAAGGTAATCGTGATTTCCTTTCAATTTGAAGCTGAGCAATCGCAGTGCTAACATCGCAGCAATAGGTTTTCAGAATTTCACCAGGGCAGTAAATAGTGAGGGGTGGATTCCGCCTTTCACCTAGTGAACGAAATGGACGATCAGCAATCCAACTTCAAAGTAGTTGACCGCCGCCCCTTTAATCCGGACGGGACGCCGCGCGAACTTTCGCCGGAGGAGAAGGAAGAAACTGAGCGCGTGGCCGAGTCGCTAAAGGTTCCGCCGGCGGAGAGTGCTCCGCGTCAGGAGCCCACGCAATCCGCGCCGACTCCAGAGACAACAACTCGCCGCGAGACCACAACTCCTCCTCCGCGCGCCGAAACGCGACCGCGCGCCGGCGGCGATCCTTTGGACGATCCGGCGAGCTTTCTCAGCTTGATCATGTCGCTGGCTTCGAATGCCGCCGCGAGCTTGGGAATGATGCCTCATCCGGTGACTGGCGAGACAGGTGTCGATCTAAGAACTGCGAAACACTGGATCGATGTGCTGGGGATGCTGGAGCAAAAAACGCACGGCAACCTTGATCAGCAGGAAGCACAAGCGTTGGAAGGTCTGCTCGCAGACTTGCGAATGCAGTACGTCTCATTTACCAAAGCGCCTACGCCTCCACCATCGAAGTTTAGCGCGAGTGATATCACCGGTGGGAAATAACGGCTCGGTGTGCGGAGATTCGCGAAACCATTTTCCATTTCTCATTTGACATTTTTCATTTGCTATTTTGATGCCAGCGACTCGCGTTCAGATTTCAAGCTTCACTTTCCTCTTTCGTAAATGGCAGCCTAAAGGCTGAACTCTGAACACCGTAGCCGAAGGGCCAATGACAAATGAAAAATGTCAAATGACAAATGGAAAATGATCGGTGTTTCTAACCCGCAATGAAGCTCACCTTCCTCGGCACCGGCACATCGACTGGCGTGCCTTCGATCGCCTGCGAGTGCGAGACCTGCATCTCAGACGATCCGCGGGATAAGCGGCTGCGCGTCTCTGTACTGATCGAACATGCCGGTCAAACCGTGATCGTGGATACCTCGACTGACTTTCGCCAACAGGCTTTGCGTTATGGATTGAAGCATCTCGATGCCGTCCTGGTAACGCACTGTCATGCCGATCACATCTTTGGCCTTGACGACATTCGTCCACTCAATTTTCGTCATGGCGCACTGGGCCTCTATGCGAATGAACGCGCCTGGGTCGACATTCGGCGCATCTTTAGTTACGTCTTTGAGCCTACGCATTTTGGCGGTGGGCTGCCACAGATTGTTCCCCACACAGTCGTTGCCGGCGCGCCGTTTTGCCTCGGCCGCGATCTGCAAATCACACCCCTCGAAGTAATTCATGGACGTTTACCGGTGATCGCTTATCGGTTCAATGATTTCGCATACGCGACGGACCTGAGCGAGATTCCGCCCGCGACGATGGAAGGCTTGCTTGATTTGCAAGTACTGGTGCTCGATTGTTTGCGTATTCGGCCGCATGCAACACATCTGTGGCTGGAACGCGCGCTGGAATACGTCGAAGAGTTGAAACCCAAACGAACCTACTTCACGCACATCACGCACGAGGTGAAGCACGAGCGCGATTCGAAGCTGCTGCCCGATAGAGTTGAGTGGGCGTACGATGGATTAGTCGTAAATAACAAGTCTTAGTTTTTTCGATCGGTTCCTTGGGGGTAATAGTGAAGATCGCCACATTCCTATGGAAGAACGAATTCATCGAAAAGCTGGAGCGAAAGCATGCTGTTGCCACGGCTGAGGTTGAAGAGGTATTTCGTAATGCGCCGCACTTCGACTTTGTTGCGAAGGGCCACGTAGTCGGAGAAAATGTATACTGGGCGCTAGGCCAGACTGACGCTGGACGGTATCTGACCATATTCTTCATCCATAAGCCCGGCGGGACGGCAATGCCCATCTCGGCCCGCGATATGAATCGCAAAGAACGGAAACGCTATGAGAAAAAATAAGAAGCAACAACGAGATCCCTTGCCCGAAGAGTTCAGCAGCGCAGAAGAGGCGGGAGAATTCTGGGACACGCATAGTGGCGCTGACTATGAGGACTACATGAAAGAGGTGCATTTCGACGTAGATCTGAAAGGCCGAACACACGACGTGCGAATAGCCGACGACCTGATGCGCGAGGTGAGAAAGATTGCGAATCAAAAAGGCGTAGCAACTGAGACGTTGGTTAACCTCTGGTTACAGGAAAAGATTGCCGCAGCATCCAGCCACTCATCCTAAGAATTTGAGACTTTTCCACGGTACCGACAACGCTGAAATTGCCCGCCCAACTGTGCTCACTCTCGGTGTGTTCGACGGCCTTCATCTGGGCCATCAACTCATTATGCAAACGGTCGTTGAACGTGCGCACGCGATCGGAGCCTTGCCAACTGTGCTCACGTTCGAGCCCCATCCGCGAGCCGTCTTGCATCCGGAATCTGCGCCGCCGCTCCTGCAAACATTCGATCAGAAAATCGAAGCCCTGGGCGTTCTGGGAATCGAACAAACGATCGTCATTCACTTCGACAAAACTTTCGCCCAGATCCGCGCCGAAGATTTCCTGCGCGACGTAATCGTCGATCGTCTGCATGCCAGGGAAGTCTATCTAGGCCGCGGTTTTGCTTTCGGTCATAACCGTGAAGGGCACATCAACCTTTTGCGAAGCGTCAGCAAGGATCTCGGATTTTTTGCCGCCGAAGTTCCCGAGGTGCGTCTTCGAGGGAAACGCGTCAGTTCTACTCGCATCCGCGAATTGCTCAATCAGGGTCGAGTGAATCTCGCGCGACGGATGCTGGGCCGGCCTTATGGCGTTGAAGGCCGGGTCGTTCGCGGCGTTGAGCGCGGCGCAAAATTGGGCTTTCCGACTGCCAATCTTCATCCGCGGAATCGTGTGATTCCGCTCAACGGCGTGTATGTCACCGCAACTTTGCTTGAAGGAGAGTGGCGGCGCAGCGTTACTAACATCGGCACGCGACCCACTTTTGAAGCCAAAGCGGAAACTTCGGTCGAAACCTTCGTGATGAACTGGTCCGGCGATCTTTATGGCGATGTAGTGCGCGTGCGATTCCTGCATCGTTTGCGTGACGAAAAGAAGTTCAACTCGATTGAGGAGTTGAAATCGCAGATTGAACGTGATGTGACTCGCGCGCAGAATTACTTCGAACACGTCGGGGTCAATAACAGTCTGTCAGCTGTCTGATTTATCCGCAGATTACTCAGATTTCACAGATTCAAAGAGACTGGTAAGAAAGTGAAGATGGTCTGAGGCTGGCTCTGTTCGGCTCATTCCGTTATTCCTTAATCTGTGAAATCTGCGTAATCTGTGAATGTGTTTCGTCGGATCGAGAGAAGTGAGATCAGCCGCGCGCGAATTCGATGCCAATGGGGAATTGGCGTCGCCATCGCCATGATGCTCATAGCGCTATTCCCGCAAATATATTTTGCGCTCTATCGCGGCCATCAATGGAATGGCGCTAATGCTATTAGCCACGCGGACGAAGTCGCTTATTCGGCTTACGTTGCTTCGCTGATTCGCGGAAATCCGCGCCGGTTCGATCCGTTCACGCATCGCGGAGCACAGAACGAAGCATCAGCGCCGGAATCGCTCTTTTCCATTCAGTTCGTTCCTCCCTACGCGATAGCCCTGCCGGCATCTTGGTTGCGGCTTAGCGCTTCGACCGTATTTATTATTCTTCCGGCGCTCGTCGCCCTCGCGTCGTCGTTCGCAATTTTCTGGTTTGTCTGGTTGCTTACGCACGATGACCGATTCAGCGCTGCTTCTGTTCCGATCATTCTGGGGTTGGGAACACTAATAGCAGGACAAGGAATTGTCCGACACGTGCTGAATCTGCCGTATTTGATTCCACTCTGGATTTCGAACGCCGTCGCGCCGACTTCGTTGTATCACTTGCCATTTCTTCGCCTCTATCAACCCGCAGTCGCGTTTCCGCTCTTCTTTGTGCTCTGCGCTTTGGTTTGGATTGCCTTGACGCGAGCGAATCAACGACAAACTGTGGTTGCCGCGATGGGCGCTGGACTTGTATTGGCATTGCTGATCTTTTCTTACTTCTATTTGTGGACCGCGGCCGTGGCGTGGTTAACGTGCCTTTGCGTGATATGGCTGGTGTTTCGAAGCTCAGAACGCAAGCAAACGATCGTTGTTTTCAGCATCATCCTGATTTTCGCCGTGGTGACGTTGGTTCCTTATCTACGGATGCTTTCGCATCGCGCAATGACCGTTGATGCCGCGCAAGCGTTGATGCTGACTCATCGACCTGATCTGTTTAGATTTCCCGAGATCCTTGCGGTATTCGTGCTTGCATCACTTGGTATCGCTGCTGGGCGAGGAGATTTCGGCGGGCGCTACCGGGTCTTGCTGGTTGCAGGCGCGTTTGCCCTAACCGTGTTCGTCGTCTTCAACCAGCAGGTTGTTACCGGCAGGTCTCTGCAACCGGTACATTACGAGTGGTTCATTGGTAACTATTGCGCCCAGATGGCAGCGGTTTTAACGGTTGGACACTGGTGTCGTCGTGAAGGTCGCCTACATTTGGCGAACAAGAAGCTTGCGACGGTTGCGGTCGTCACTCTGTTATGGGCCTTCGCCGAGGTTTGGCTGGCAGCAAGCGTTAGTTTCGATTACAACCGCACGATTGATGATGGAAGACCGGTTGCGGCTCGGCTCGCTCAATTAGGCGCGGGCGATCAAATGTATTCTTCGATCTCAGCAGTTTTGGTATCCGACCTCAAACTCGCGGATCGTTTCCCAACCGATGCGCCGCAACCGGTTTTGTGGTCGCCGCGCATGCTCATTTTTCCGGGAGTCAGCGAGCTTGAAAATCGCGAGCGCTTTTGGCGACAGCTTTATTATC
>QHXG01000136.1 GCA_003222845.1 Acidobacteriota bacterium
GCCAGAATGCTGCCCTCAATCAAGTGCAATTGGATCGAGTGCAGCGCCGCCTTGATGAAGATCGTCTGGTCACCGACTATTTGGGTCTTAACGTCACGCGGCAATGTTGTTCTTAATTCATCCAAACGCTCTTTCACCGCGTCGGCCACGGCAACCGTGTTCTGTCCTGATTGCTTTGATACCACCAGCGTGACCGCCGGCTGTCCGTTCAGTCGGGCTTCCGTGCGTTGCTCTTCCGCGCCATCTTCGACATAGCCGATGTCGCTGAGCTTGACTGCGTAAGGCCCGCGATTGGCTACGATCAGGTTATTGAATTGCGCCGGATCGGGAATCCGTCCCATCGTGCGCACGGTCAGCTCGCGCTTACCTGCTTCGATGCGCCCGCCCGGCAATTCCATGTTTTGAAGCTTGACCGCACTGGCCACGTCAGCCGCCGAGACATTGAAGGCGCGCATTTTGTCGGGATCGACCCAGACTTCGATCTCACGTTTGCGTCCGCCGACGATTTCCACGTTGCCGACGCCATTGATCGATTCGATCATGCGCTTGATTTGTTTGTCGGCCAGGTCGGTTACTTCGCGCAAGGATCGCGGCGCGGACACCGCAATGCGCAATACCGGCGTGGCATCGGTGTCGAGCTTTTGAACAATTGGGACTTCGGCTGTTTCTGGAAGATCGTTGACGATAAGATCGATTTTGTTGCGCACTTCCTGGGCCGCCACGTCCGCGTTCTTCTCAAGCACGAAGGTAATAAAGACCTGCGAGACGCCTTCGAGCGAGGTCGAACGCAACTCGTCAATACCGCTGATCGTGTTGACGGCGCCTTCTACCTTGTCGGTAATTTCAGTCTCGACTTCTTCCGGAGAAGCACCAGGATTGATGACCGTAACAGTGATCGTCGGCAGATCGATCTTTGGAAACAGGTCGACTCCGAGAGATCGAAATGAAAAGATGCCCACGACCGTGATGCTTAAAATAAGCATCGTCGCGAACACCGGACGGCGAACACAGATTTCGGCGAGTTTTTGCATTGATCCTTTTAGATCTTAAATTTCAAATTTGAGATCCTTAATTGGTCTTAGGTTTTTGATCTTTGGCCTTTGAGTGTTCGCCTTAGCGCGGTTCATGGCTTGAGCAAAGACCAAACAAAGACCAAACGCCAAAGACCAAAGACCAAAGACCTATTATTTTACCGCCGCCCCATCACTCAACTGCTCGACAGTGCTCGTCGCCACGACTTCATCGGCGACGACGCCGCTCTTAATCTCAACCAGATCACCTTCCGTTTGTCCCGATTGCACCAGACGTTGTTCGGCGTGACCATTTTTAATAACGAAGACATAAGTCGCGCCGGAAATTGTGCGCAGCGCTCGTTGTGGAACCAAAACGGCAGGCTCGCTCTGCGGCAAAAGTATGCGCACCGTGGCGAATTGGCCCGGCTTTAGCGCGCCGCCGCGATTATCTATTTCAGCCTCGACGGTCAACGTGCGCGAGCTGGCTGAGACATTCGGCGAGATGCGCGCGACACGTCCGCTGAATGTTCTGTCCGGCCAGGAAGTAGTGCTAAGCGAAACCGACTGCCCGGTCTTAATTTGCTGAACCGCTTGCTCAGGAATGTCGATCCGAATCCACAAAGGATTTGTCTTGACGATCGTAGCGACCTTGGTGGTCGTCGAAACGTACGTTCCAACATCGACCGGTCTATCAAGCACGTAACCACCAATGGGCGCTGAGACAACGGTGTACGACAAGGTTCGCCGCGCCAGGTCAACTTGCGTCTGCGCGTTGGTGACATTGGTTCGTGCTACCAGGACCGCCGCATAGTTTTGGCGCGCCTGCGCGATTGCCGATTCGTAAGCCTGCTTGAGCGCATCGCGCTGCGACTTTCGTTGATCGAATTCGGCGCGTGAAATATCGCCCGACTCAATCAACTTTTGCGCGCGCTGAAAATTGCTTTCCGCGAGATTGTAATTGGCCCGCGCGCCCGACACGTCGGCCACTCTTTCAGGATCGAATTTCTGTCCTGGCTGCAAGCCGAGTTTTTCTTCGGCCTGACTCACCGCGGCTTTCGCACTGTCGAGTTGCGCGACGGCTTGATCCAGGCGCAGTTTGTAATCGGCATCTTCCAGACGCACGAGCATCTGGCCCTTGCTCACCGGGCTTCCCATATCGACCCCAACTGCGACGACTTTGCCGGCGGTTTGCGGCTGCACATCTGTCTGCACGTCCGCGGCAAGCGTGCCCGTGGCTTCAAAGAAGCGAGGCAATTGCCGCACGACCGCAGCCACAGTGGAGACTTCAAGAATCGCGGGCGCGGGGTTGGCCGCGGCGCTGTTGCTTGGCTGCCCGTTGGAACGTTTACAGCTCATGAGGCTCGCGCCGACCGCCGTGGTCAGGCCAACGAGAAGTACAAGCTTGATAAATCTCTGCAGAGTCATTTGTTTGATCTAATTCTTTTCGAATTTTTCTTTACTTGCTTTCGGGCCAGGGGTTTCAGGGGCAGAGCTTTCAAAGCGGCTCTTGAGGGTGAAGCTTTTCTGAAAGAAGCTCGCCCGATCGCCTGGTCTCCGGCCACGCCGTGCAAAAGGATATTGGTGAATTCGCGCGCGGCAGTTTCGTTTGAGATGTTCAGCAGTTGTCGCTCGCGATCCCAGAGATTGTTGTTCAGCGAATGGTGAACAATCATGCCGACGAAAGCGCGCACAATGATCGCCGGCCTAATATTGACGATTGCGCCTTCCCGTTGTCTCTCGCGGAGGTAATCACCCAACGACTGATAGACACGACGGACAAACTTTTCCCAAAACATCTGGGCCAACTCGTGTTCTTCCAATGCCGAATGCAGGAGCAGTCGCTGAAACTGGGGATCCTGTTGGTGATGGTTCAGGGCATCCAAGGCCATTGCTTCAAAGACGCCCCGGTCATCCTTGCGGGCGATGGCGTCTGCCACGGCCTGGCACGGACCCATCTCGTCATGCAAGCAGGCTTTTTGATCGAGAATTGCGCTGTACAGTTCTTCCTTCGTAGCGAAGTGACGAAAGACCATCGCCTCAGACACTCCCGCCGCCAGCGCGATTTCCTTGGTGGTTGTACCGCGAAAGCCGCGCTGAGAAAAAAGGCTCATAGCCACGCGCAGAATTTGAAGATGCCGCTCTTCGCCCGCCATGCGGGCCACATTAGTACCGGCGCCGTTATCAGTAATGATTTTCCGTCTGGCTCGCATCTGCTGGGTCCGAAGTAAGTACTCACTTACCATCTCACCTCAGTCAATGTCAAGTCTCTGCGTCTTGTTCAGTGTGCCAAGAATTTGATCGGGTAGCTCCCTCTCCCTTTGGGAGAGGGTCGGGGTGAGGGTCTAGCGACGAAACCCAAAAATCCTTTCTTCCCTTTTTATTATCGGAGTGATAGGAAAAAGAATGGAGGAGAGTTTTCTTTCTGGTTACTCAGCTACGCCCTCACCCCTAACCCTCTCCCAAAGGGAGAGGGCGTTACAAATTCTTTGCGCCTTTGCGTGAAAGCGCGACGGACCGTTTCGTGCCCTTCAGAAATTCGCAACTGGGCGCGACCTTTTTTCGTATGGAGATTTTGGTCGATGCACCAGAGTAATCAAGGAGTTCGATAAATGCAGGAAGCCACAGAAAACGGTCAGGAAGCGCACAATTCGCCAATGATTTGCGGGAGAGAATTCAACATGTCGGAGTTTTCAGATACAGCAAAGCAATGTGGAGACAAGGTAGCCTACGCCGCGTCAAGGGCCAGCGATTATGTCAGCGACAAAGTCAGCGCCGTCGGCAACAAGATCAAGGACTTGCAGGGCAAGGACATCAGCGAGATTGCCGACGAGGCCAAAGACTACGCGCGCAAGAACCCCGGCCATGCGATTCTGATTTCCGCGGCGGCGGGACTGGTTTTGGGATTTTTACTACGTGGGCGGCGATAGTGCGTTGCTAATTTGCTTTTGAGACGTTCGTGCTGACGGCGGGACAATCTCGCCTCGGCCACCAAGAGGTTCTCGGAGTTTTCTCTGTGAAGCTCTGCGTATCTCATCAGAAGCCAGAGTAGCAGCATCCTTCAGACCGTCACCGCTTCGCGATACTCACCCCACACGCTGCGCAAGCGGTTGCTGATTTCGCCCACCGTGGCGAGAGTCTCGACGCAATCCAGAATCCTGGGCACGACGTTTTCATCACCTCGCGCGGACGCTTCCAGTCTCATCAACGACGCTTCCGTCGCCACGGCGTCACGGCGATCGCGCAGCGCCCTCAATCTCTCAATTTGTCTTCGTTCAATTGCCGGATCGACGCGAAGAGTTTTGATCTGGGAAGCTTCGTCGCTTTGAAATTGATTTACCCCGACGACAATTGCTTCCTTCGACTCGATGGCCCGTTGATACTCGTAAGCCGAGTTTTGAATCTCTCTTTGAATGTAGCCGGACTCGATCGCGCGCAGCGTTCCGCCCAGAGCATCGATCTTATCCAGATAGTCAATCACTCTCTGCTCGATTTCATGCGTCAGCTCTTCGATAGCGTACGAGCCCGCAAGAGCATCCACCGTATCGGCAACGCCTGATTCGTAGGCGAGCACCTGTTGCGTACGAAGCGCGATGCGCGCGGCGTCTTCAGTTGGCAAAGCCAACGCCTCGTCCATCGCATTTGTGTGCAGCGACTGGGTCCCGCCCAGCACCGCCGCAAGCGCCTGGATGGCGGTGCGCACGATGTTCACTTCCGGCTGTTGCGCGGTCAGCGTCGAGCCGGCGGTCTGAGCATGAAATCGCAGCATCTGCGAACGTGGATTGCGCGCATGAAAGCGTTCGCGCATGATGCGTGCCCACAAGCGGCGCGCGGCCCGAAACTTCGCAATCTCTTCCAGCAGATCATTGTGGGCGTTGAAAAAGAACGAGATCCGCGGCGCGAAGTCGTCAATTCCAAGGCCGGCCTCGATCGCAGCTTCCACGTAAGCGATACCATCGGCGATTGTGAATGCCACTTCCTGGACCGCATTAGCGCCCGCTTCACGAATGTGGTAACCGCTGATCGAAATCGTGTTCCAGTTCGGGACTTCACGCGCGCAAAACGCGAACGTGTCAGTAATCAAACGCAGCGAAGGCCCGGGAGGAAAAATGTAAGTGCCGCGCGCGATGTACTCTTTAAGAATGTCGTTTTGGATTGTGCCGCTGACTTTTTCAAAGGGAACGCCTTGTCTTCGAGCCACGGCGAGATAAAGACAAAGCAGGATGGCGGCCGTGCCATTGATAGTCATCGAAGTCGACACTTCTTCGAGCGGAATGCCATCGAACAAGCGCAACATGTCTTCGAGCGAATCGATGGCCACGCCGACTTTACCGACTTCTCCGGCGGCGAGCGGATCGTCGGAATCCAAACCAATTTGCGTCGGCAGGTCGAACGCGACCGACAAACCAGTCGTGCCTTGCGAGAGCAGGTACTTGTAACGCTCATTCGATTCTTCGGCGGTCGCGTAACCCGCATACTGGCGCATGGTCCACAAACGGCCGCGGTACATGTTCGGGCGGATGCCACGCGTGTAAGGAAACTCGCCGGGATCACCGAGGTCGCGATCGTATTCAATTTCTTCGGCGTTCGAAGGATTGAAATCGACCGGCAATTCAATTCCTGAAGAGGTCTTGAAATGCTCGCGGCGCGCGTGATTGATTTTGGCAGCCATAGCGTGAAGCAGCAGAGATTGCTTTGTCAGAGAATCGAAGGCTAGCATACGAATGTTAAGGCGGCAATTGTCGTGTTGTGTCTAACACTCAAGCTGAAGCTTGAACTCCCAACCGTGAGTGGCTTAGCATCACGATAATTCGATCAATTCGTTAGCACGAGGAAGACGAAACGACTTGGAAATGGATGAATACACCAAGAGACTTGCTGAAGAAGTCGGCACCGCAATCAATGATTCAGTTCAGCAATCGGCAAGCGTGGCCGCAGCCATCGATCGACTGCGCGAAGCGGGATTCGAAATGGAATTGACGCTGCGCCTGGAAATTGGCTTGCGTCCGCATCGGGAAAACCAGGCAGAAACGGGCTTCCCGGAAAGTTTCGAGTTGACCGAAGACGATTTGCAGGTGCTGCGATCGATGAAAATTAAAATTGATTCGGAGGAATAGTTTGAAAGGCCGTGGCCTAAAAGGCCGTTAGGCGAAATCTCTTCATGAGCTATTGATTTGGAGCCTACATACGAGCGTCGTATCATTACAAAAATGGTCACGGTCATCAAAACCCACAAACCGGCGCCAACCGCCGTTCTCAAAGATTCCTACGGTCGCGCGATTCGCGATCTGCGCGTGTCTTTGACTGACCGCTGCAACTTTCGCTGCTTCTATTGCTTGCCGCATGGGGAGCCGCCTATCGCACCAAAGGAGCAGATGCTCTCGTACGAAGAGATTGAATACGTGTGCGATATTTTTGTTGAGTTGGGAATTGAAAAGATTCGATTGACCGGCGGCGAGCCGATGATGCGTCGCGATATTGAAACAATCATTCGCAAGCTCGCCAAATTAAAACCGCCTGTGTCCGACAAACTTCAGTTTGTCGATGGCTCACGCGACCCGAACCTTGATTCACTCAACGACAAACCAAAGTTTGTCGGACCTCGCGGATTGCGAGATCTTGCATTGACTACGAATGGTTACTTCCTTCCTGATCGCGCCGCGGGTTTGAAGCAGGCCGGACTCGACCGCATCACGATCAGTCTGGATAGTTTGAAGCGCGACGTTTTCAGGCAGATGACCGGCGTCGATGTTTTGGATCGCGTGCTTGAGGGAATCGTAGCGGCAAAGAATGGGGGTCTTCAACCGATCAAAATCAACGCGGTGATCGTGCGCAGTCACAACGAAGACGAGGTGGCAGACTTTGCCGCGTTCGCGCGCGAGCATGACGTCATGATGCGCTTCATCGAATTCATGCCGCTGGATTCCGGACATGAGTGGTCGCGTGAGGACGTAGTATCCGGTCGCGAGATTCGCGAACGCATTCACGCGAGATTTCCACTCGTCCCACTCGAGCTTTACCGGGGATCAGAAACAGCTTCGCGATATCGTTTCGCCGACGGGGCTCCGGGAGAGATCGGCATCATCGCTCCGGTGACCGAACCTTTCTGCGGCGCCTGCTCGCGCATTCGGCTCACCGCCGATGGTCAAATCCGCACCTGTCTCTTTTCAACCGTCGAACATTCTCTGCGCGATGTCGTGCGCGACGGCGCCTCGCGTGCGGAAATCATCGACTTCGTCCGTACGGTAGTGATGAAAAAAGAGCCGCGCCACTACATCAACGATCCAGGCTTCGTCGCGCCTTCGCGATCGATGAGTTTCATTGGTGGTTAATCATTACCAATTCACCAGGTAATTTCGGAGCGTGTGATACATCTCCGCAAATGAATCCGCACAGAATAGCACTGGCTGAAAGTGTGTCGGATCGTAGGCCTGGCTAGATGCGGCGTCGAGATCAAACGGTCGCAATTCAACCTCATGCATCTCTTCCAGCTCGCCGGCCGATGACAACAACCCGGTGCCGTAGGCCTTCACCGATCCATTCTCGCGCAGCACGCCGAATTCAATCGTGAACCAATAAACTCGCGATAGCTTCTCGAGCGCCTCAGAGGAAGTCGTTCGTTTCACCGCCTGGCCGAATAGCCGATTGAGTTCGGCCAGACGCTCGCTGGCTAACGTCACGCCATGGCCGACGATTTCATGGACCACGTCCGGCTCAGGCGTGTAGAGCGGCGTCGAATGATGTCTGATGTATTGAGTGCAGAGAAACACTCCATCGGCGAGGTTTTCGAGAAAGACGCGCGGCTGCACCAAACCCGCCACCGGCTCGAGCCGAAAGCCGCTGATCTCCTGCACCTTCTCGTTGACTTCACGCAGTTGCGGGATGCGTTCGGGATCGAAACTCAAACGCTCGAGCGCCGACAGATATTCCGCACAAGCGTGTTTCTGATGCGCCGGCCCGAGCGCTTTCCAGATTGTCTGCCACACGCGATGCTCGTCCGGCGTGTAAGGCGCATCGGGAATCGGATCGCCCGGACGATAGTTCATCGCCAGCTGCGCGATCTGATTTCGCCGCGCTCGATACTCTTGATCGCGAAAGCCCGGATGATCGGGATCGAGTTGCACGATCGTATTTCGATCTGCCAGCGCCTCATCCGTTTCGACGCTGACCATTCGCATGTCGACGTGATCGGAGAGTAGTTGCTGTTCTTGTTTGGTTGTCATCACCTGTACTCCTAATGGCTCTACCACCTGATATAGGGGTATTAATCTCGTCCGGCGATCCGTTTCCCAGCAAAAACTGAACCGGCCACCGATCCTTCCACTCTGGAAGGACCGTTGGCCGGTTACTGGAAACTTGTCTTCGAGTGCTAAATCGTCAACTCGCGACAGCCCATAGCCCGACCGTCCCTCCCAGCGGAGAGCGGACCGTAATAGTAATAATAGCGATGGCCGCGGCGTTTACTCATCGATGTTTTCGAATACTGGCGCTTACGAAAACCACGACCAGACTACGCGCGCTAAGCCTTTGCGTCAAGCCGAAGTTGGTTTTGAGCTTGGTTACTCCCACCATATGAACCAACACAACTGCGAACCAAATCACGAAGACTGTTTACGAAATAGAGCTTGACGATCGCGGACGTACACTGGAAAACTCGAAGGAGATGACGCGGCTCGCCTTTTCGCAATAAACCTTGACCGCGAGCTGGAAACGCTGGAAGATGCGGACGCTGCGAGTGCGGAACAATAGGGTGAGAGTTGCGCCATGGCATCAACGGTTTTTCAACGCACCATCATCTGGCTATTCAAACCACTCGTTTAGGAGCAGCACTATGAACACGCGCATCGTTTCGGTTCTGGTGTCCTGGGCGGTGTTGGTCTTCTCGTCGTCGGCCCGTATTCCCGCGCAGCAACCGGCTCCTCAGCCATTCACCCTCGACGACGAGATGAAAATGAGAGCAATCGTCGACGTTCGGATTTCTCCCGATGGCGAACGCGTGGCCTACGTCCTGTCGACTCCATCACTGACCAAGAATGAACATGAGGCCGCGTTGTTCGTGTTGCCGTCGCGCGGCGGAGCATCGACGCGTCTGGGCGACGCTGTTCACATCTTTAATACGCCGGTGCCGCGCCCGCAACTCCGCTGGTCGCCGGACAGTTCGACTGTGTCGCTGGTGGGCCTCGCCGGCGATCGCCCTCAAGTCTTCGCGATTCCAATCTCCGGCGCCGCGCCACGCGCGCTGACCTCGGCGCCCGAAGGTGTTTTCGCGCATGAATGGTCGCCGGATGGTAAGAGCCTCGCATATCTCACGCGCGACGGAATGACGCCGGACGAAGTGCGCCGGCGGCAGGATAAGTCGTTCGTGATTCGGGCGGACGCGCCGGATCCAGCGACGCGGCTCGTCGTACAATCGCTTGACGGAAGCGCGCCACGGGTTTTGACGGCCGCCGCACACTACGTGGACGGATTCTCATGGTCGCCCGACAGCCGCGAGTTGGCGTACTCCGCTGCGCCGCGCAGCGGCTTCAGCGCGCCATACGAAACACGTCTCTACGCGATCCCGGTTGACGGAGGAACGCCGCGCGTGATCGTTGACCGCCCGGGAATCAACAACGGTCCGCGGTACTCGCCCGACGGTCAGTGGCTGGCGTTCACGACGACCAACGGGAAAACCGACATCATGGCCTCGCGCAGCCTCGCGGTCGTGCCGGCTCGCGGCGGCCTGGTGCGTACCTTCGGCATGGACGATGCCTGGGTGAACGAGTACATGTGGGCGCGCGACAGCAAATCGATCTACTTCGAAGCGAACGACGGCACCTTCAGTCGCGGCGAGCACATGTTCGATCAGCCGATCGCGCGCTTATGGGTTGCGGACGGTCATGCCGAGCGTCTCGTGGCCGGACAAACAGTGGACTATGCACCGACAATTTCAAATGACGGACGATGGTTCGCTTACAAAGCAGCGGAAGGCCGCACGGTTGGCG
>QHXG01000137.1 GCA_003222845.1 Acidobacteriota bacterium
CGCGCCAGCACGGGACGCGGGCGGGCGCCGTCAGCCTGGCCGATGAGACCTTCGCGTTCCATTTGATCGAGCACGGCGGCAGCGCGACCATAACCGATGCGCAATCGACGCTGCAGGACTGAGGTCGAGGCGCGCTTCATGTCGACGACGATGCGCAGGGCTTCTTCGAACAATTCGTCGCGCTCCCCGTCGGAGTCTTCGAGTCCCATGGCCTCTTCATCGGACTGTGTAATGGTTTCGTCGTAATCGGGCTCCCATTGCGCCTTGATGTGCGAGACGACCTTATTGATTTCGGATTCGTCGACATAAGCGCCATGCACGCGCAGCAGTCGCGATGAACCGGGTGGTAGGAACAGCATGTCTCCCTTACCCAACAGATGCTCGGCGCCGTTAGTGTCCAGGATGGTGCGCGAATCGACCTTCGAAGAAACGCGATAAGAAATACGGGAAGGGAAGTTGGCCTTGATCAATCCCGTTATGACATCGACCGAAGGGCGTTGAGTTGCCAGCACGAGATGAATACCAACGGCGCGGGCCATCTGCGCGAGACGCGTGATCGAGTCTTCGACTTCGTGGCCAGAGGTCATCATCAAATCGGCGAGTTCATCGATGATGATGACGATGTAAGGCATGCGCGTCCATGGTTCGCCATTCTCGTCAAAATCCTTGACGGTGTTGCGGCGCTCGCGCTCCGTGTTGTAACCGTCGATATTGCGCACACCCCAGCCGGCCAGTTCTTTGTAGCGGCGCTCCATCTCTCCCACCGCCCAACGCAACGCACGCGCGGCAGGTTTCGGATCGGTAATGATCGGCGTAGCGAGATGCGGAATATCTTCGTAGAGCCCCAACTCGAGACGTTTGGGATCGATTAGGATCACTTTTACTTCGTCGGGACGCGCCCGATAAAGAATCGACACCAGCAGCGAGTTCACCCCTACTGATTTTCCCGAGCCGGTGGTGCCGGCAATCAGCAAGTGCGGCATCTTGGTGAGATCGTTCACATAATTCAGGCCATCGATCGTCTTTCCGAGAGCGATTGTCAATTTCGAAGTTGATTCCTTGAAAGCGCGCGATTCGATCACTTCGCGCAGATAGATCGTTTCGCGGCGCGGGTTGGGAACTTCGATGCCCACGTGAGGCTTGCCCGGCATGCGATCAATGCGAATCGATTCAGCCTTCAAAGCCAAACAGAGATCGTCGACCAGGCTGGTAACTCGCGAATACTTTACGCCGGGATCGGGTTTGAATTCGTAGGTGGTGACGACCGGGCCAGGACAGATGTATTTGATTTGACCGGTAACGTTGAACTCTCGACATTTTTCCGCCAGCTTCGTGGCCATGTTGAGCAATTCATCGTCGGCCTGCTCGCGCCGCATGTGCGCTTCGTTCAAAAGATCGACCGAAGGTAATTGATAATCGCTGGCGGCGGTCTTCGGTGAGACTCTGCGACCGTCGAATGGCAGAGCACCGCTGGCCGGCGCTTCAGTTTTGCGTTTGACCGCGGCCTCGCGGATCATCTCCTGGACCATTGCGGTCTGAGAGGCCTCCAGAGACTTGCCGCGCCCGGACCAGGACGATTTTCTGGCGGGCGCAGTTGCCGCTCCGGCCGCCGCCGTCATCGCTCTCTGCTCGCTCGCCGTCGCCGCGCTGAAAGACGCAAACGCTTCGGCGACCTCGCCACCAACGGAACGGATTTCAGTCGAGCCGGCTTCGGTCTGTACACCAGCCACTTCGACTCCAGAAGCCTTCAGGTCTGACGCGTGCTCGGCTTCGACTTTTGCCAGTCGTCGCATTTCTCTGCGTTGTTGTCGTGCCGTGTGCCGGGTGTGACGCCAGGCGCGAAATCTCGCTGGAATAGATCGCAAACCCGCTAGACGAGTTCCTACAGCGACCGTAAGACGCTCGTAGAACTGTGCAAACGAAAAATTAGTTGCGAGCAGAATTCCCGTCGCAGCAATCGCTGCCAACAGAATCGTAGCACCGATTGTGTTGAGCCAGCCGGCTAGGCCGTTAGCTATAACTGCGCCGGCCAATCCGCCGGCATTGAAGCTGGCATCGATAAATGGTCGGATCCTGGCGAGCGTTAATAGTGCAGAAGCAGAGAGGATCAGCAGCAGCAGCCCGGCGAGTCTCGAAAGCGCGGCGTTGATGCGGCGGGAACGGAAGCGCCGCCAAGCAGTCGCGAGCAACAAGAGCGGAAGCAAATAAGCAGCGAGGCCAATCGTCTGAAAGAGCGCCGCGGCGACATTCGCTCCGACCGCGCCAATCCAATTGTGCGTGGCTGATTCTCCTGCTGCATTCCACGAAGGATCGTTGGGGTTATAAGAAGCGAGGCAGAGACCCAACAGCAACGCCAACGCAATCATTCCAATCGCAATGATCTCGTTGAGACGCGTGTTCCTCGGCGCCGCTTGAATTTCGATTTCTGTTTGAATTGCTGCCATTTCTAACTCACTGACGTTTAGCAGCGGGCTATTGCCCGCTCAGTCGGGCGGTGGCCCGACTCTAAACATTACGCTGCGCGGCGCGAAAGCAGATACTCCTTTATGAAATCATCGATATCTCCGTTGAGCACTGAATCGACGTCACCGCGTTCCAGCTTCGTGCGTGCGTCTTTGACTAGCCGATATGGTGCCAGCACGTAGTTGCGAATCTGCGATCCGAAGCTAATCTCCTGCTTGCCGGCTTCCAGTTCCTTGGTCTCCGCGCGACGCTTCTCTAACTCCAACTCGTAAAGACGTGAACGCAAGACCTGCATCGCCACGGCCCGATTCTGATGTTGCGAGCGCTGGTTCTGGCACTGAACGACAATCCCGCTGGGAATATGGGTAATGCGCACCGCCGAATCCGTCGTGTTAATGTGCTGTCCGCCCGCGCCCGTCGATCGATAGGTGTCGACACGCAAGTCTTTTTCGTTGATCTCAACCTCGATGTCTTCGTCGATTTCGGGATAGACAAAAAGCGACGCGAACGACGTGTGCCGTCGGGCGTTCTGATCGAAAGGCGAGATGCGCACTAAGCGATGCACGCCCGCTTCCGCCGATAATAACCCGTACGCATATTCTCCTTCGACTTTGAATGTCACACTCTTGATGCCGGCCTCTTCACCCGGCTGGTAGTCGATAATCTCAGTTTTGAACCCGCGTCGCTCCGTCCATTTCAGATACATGCGCCGCAGCATCTCCGCCCAATCCTGCGATTCAGTTCCGCCCGCGCCGGGATGAATCGTGCAGATCGCGTTGCGCGCATCGTTCTCGCCCGCGAGCAACATCTCCGTCTCGGCTTCGTCCAATTCCTGCTCAAGATGCTTCAGTAACTCGCGCAACTCCTGCAACGAGCTTTCATCTTCTTCGACAAATTCAAAGAGCACGCCGGCGTCGGAAATCTCGGTTTCGAACTGTTCCTGCCGCTTTACTATTCGCTCCATCCGGCTGCGTTGTTGTAAAAGCTTCTGCGCGGCTTCCTGGTCAGACCAGAAATCAGGCGCCGCCGCCTGGGTTTCGATCCGCGCTAAGTCCGCGCGCGTTGCCGGCACATCAAAGAAACCTCCCAAGTTGGGTTACGCGCTTTTGCAAATCGTCGTAAGCAGTTTTTAGATCCTGAATTGATATCGTTTCGATCATTATTAACCTCGTCTCTTAATTGTGCTACGTTTAGTCATGAAAATCGCTGAAACAAATCCCAAAGCGATTAAAGCGCACGCGTAAGCGAAAACGTCGCCATGCCGCGTATAAAAACTCTTGCCGTGAGCGTATCCTGATGCATCCCACGTTCGAACCGTGACCTGAAAGCCGTCAGTCGAATTTTTAACGCGACCGTTCGAGTCGATAAAAGCGCTGATGCCGCTGTTCGTCACTCGAATCAACCGCCGATCGTTTTCCACTGCGCGAAAGACTGCGTTCGCCAAATGCTGTCTCATCACCGCCGTCGGTCCCAGGTAACCATCGTTTGAAATATTGATCAGCAGATCGGCTCCTTCATCGGTGAATGCGCGCGCGATCGAAGGATGCGCGGCCTCGATACAAATAAAAACCCCGGCGCGCAAGTCGCCGAGGGGCATCAGCGTATACGAGTTGCCGTGCGTAAATTCGCCGACGATTGCACGTACCGAACTCGCGCCCGGTAGCCAGCGGGGCAGCGGCACGTACTCGCCAAATGGCATCAGGCGTATCTTATCATATTGTGCGATTTTCTCGCCCTGTTGATTTATTAGAATCGCAGAATTGTATCCGCCGCCGTCAGGGGACGGTTCGAGCGAGTTCAGGAGAAGCGATGTACTATTCGTCTTAGCGAAATTCGCAAGGTCACTTTGAAGACGTAGATCGCGCGAATAACTGAAATTCATCGGTGACTCCGGCCAAACCACGAGACGGCCAGCGCCCAAACCCCCAGGCGCATCACTTAAGCCTTGAACGGCAAGTTCAATGTGTTGGTTTAAGAGGCTCTTCATGATTACTGGATCATCAACGCCTTCCATTGGCACGTTCGGTTGAACTGCCACTACGGATTCGATTGAAAAGCCGGCTAACCCTCCGTGGGGAACCTTGTAAGCCCCGGCGATGATTACCGCTGTGAGAGTTAGAGTGCCAAACGATGCAACGATAGCCCGTAAGCCGCGACGAATTAACGCGTACGCAAGCACGCCGTTCGTCGAGACAATTAGAAAACTCACCACATAAACACCACCCCAACGGGCAGACTGAATCAATACGGGATGGAATGCTTGGGAATAACCGAGCGCGTTCCAGACTTGGCCCGTTACCGTGTAGCGCATCCACTCCAGAGACACCCACGTAAGCGGCGCGATAAAGAGAGCGGCAAACCCAAACCGCGTGATCAATCGAATCAGCGCGACACTGAAAAAGCCTGGAAAAATTGCTACCAGGGCGACTGGCAATACCAGGAGCGGATAAGCCAGCCAAGCTGAGATGTGCGCGTAATGAATCATGGGATAAGTGAGCCACCAGCAGGTGCCGTAGAAAAAGACAATGCCCCATAACCAGCCCAATAGAAATGCCCGCGAAGCTTTCGATGATTGCGCAATGACAACCAGCAGTGGGACTAATCCGATCCACGCTAGCGGCCACAAATCAAAATCTGGAAACGAGAGAATCGTAAGCAACGCCGAACTTGTGACCACAGAAACTTCGGCGAGCATGGCAGTACTTGCGTGAACGGACATTTCGATTGGTGGCTTGGGATTGAGCGCCTCAACTGCGGCCACTTCCTGCATGGCCGGAGTTTAGCAGATGAAGCTACCGGCCTTCAGCTTTCCATTACAGTGGCCGACGAACTTCATCGAAGATCGAATTCTGGAAGGTGCCCGGCGAGCTTTGAATAAAGATCAAAACTTTTTGGAAATGGGGACGAAGAGTCTACGGCGACCATGAATTTGTGCTTCGACGACAAAAAGCGTCACTGTCAAAGTGACAAAATCCGTCGTTCTGACTGAGTTAGTGACCGATGAAGAGCAACACTCGGTCATCCCGTGACTATAAACATTCTGACTTGAGGGCCAACCAGTCTTCGCGAGCCGGCTCGCATCACACAATGATTTAGCGCGATTTGGATTGAAGACGCCCTAAATGCGGGAGAACCCGGTCATTTCTGACCGGGTTCCAATTCGGGGGGATTTAACTGAAGGATCGCTCGGCGGGCGGCTGGCGCAGCGGCATGCAGCGCTCAGAGAAGTGATGGCGGCGGGGGCACGTTTCATTTCGTGCTAGCCGTCCTCGTCTTCAGCACTTCCCGTGCCACGAGCGGATGTCGGGTTTGGGATTTGGGATTGCGGAATGAAAGAATTCCTGAATGTGATTCAGATCAGGGCCGCGAAATAACCAGATCAAATCCGCAATCCGAAATCCGCATCCCGAAATCACTACGGCCGGCCCATAGTTACTTGACGCTGAAGCGCTATGGCTTCCGGATTGTTTGGATCGATGTTCATTGCGCTCGCCGCGTACTTTCTGGCTTCGCCGAGATCTCCGCGTTCGAGGAAGATTCGACCAAGCAGGATGTGGGCGTCGATTACTCTCGAGTCCCAGAAAATTGCGGTCTTCAAAGCGGCGATTGCGGTTTCCTGCTCGCCCTGCCTCTGCTTAATTCTGCCCCGCATCAAAAAACCTTCGGCATTCGTCGGCTCTATTACAAAGAGCTTTGGAATCTCGGCCAGTGCCTCATCATCTCGACCTTTGTTGTAAAGATCACGAATCTTATTGAGCAATTCTTGCGCGCTGTTAGCATTGGCTTCGTCGATCTGCTTGCGGCGGCTCAAATCTGATATGTCAACCTGGTTGAGAACATCGCGCGAGCGTAGCGTCACCATCTCGACCGACTGAGATTTCTGCCACTCCGTTTGCCATCTCGCATAACTCGGGAAGTTCTTTCGCGCCAGATTGTCGGCGGCATTTGCCGGCTCGGTGTGATTCGCGCGCTCATGAGCCTTTGCCAGCAGAAAGTAGGCTTCGCCATCCTTCGGATTTGCGGCAATTACCTTCTCGAGCTGCTGCGCGGCTTCGGCGTACTTCTCATTGAGAAAGAGCGCGTACGCATAATTAAAGAGCACGGTCGAATCATCAGGAGAGGAATCAAAAGCGCGCGACAGTAGCGTGAAGCCCTGAGCCAGCAAACGCGTCCGTTCCTCGGCCTTTTTCTCATCGCGTGCGGCAGTTACAGATACCGCGCCAGCATTGTTGTAGACCCCAACCAGCGGCATCACCTTTTCATCAGCCAAGGGAACAAAGGTGGCGAGAGCGTGCTGAATATCGCCGGTCTTCCAGTATGCGAGGCCGGCATAGAATTGCGCTTCACCGTAATGCGGTTCCGTTTTCTGTAGCATCGTGAAGTGCTCGATCGCTTCTTTCCACTGCGACCGCAGCATATAGAAGCGCCCCAACTCAAACGCTGCCTGCGAGTAGACCGCGCGGCCATTCTCCTTCGCATAGAGCCGCATCGCGTTCTTTAGAAAAATTTCGCGGGTGGGATCGGTCTCTTGAGTTTGCACACCTTTCATGAAGGCTTCGAAGGCCTGAGGCGGCACCTTCGTCGCCTCTTGCACTAACTGATTTCGCGAAAACGAAAGCGCCCTGTCGCGCTGATAGAGAATCTGATAAGCCAGTTCCCCGTGCACGTGCTGAATATTAGTGAGCACGTCGCCGAAGTCGTAAACGCGGGGCGCCCACCCGCTGTCGAACATATCGCCGGCCATGCGACCCTCGTTGACGCGAATCACGCGCGCTTCACCGATAATGCTCGCTATCGACCGATCAACCTGAGGTTTTGACTTGTCGTCCGGAACTGGAGCTAGCGTGACGTTATAAGTTCCGATGACGATCATCGTAGCCTTGAGTTCACGTGCAATCTTGATCGAGGTCGCGCGCGAAGGAATAACGGTCAGTGGCAGGCGCAGTCTTTGATAGGCCACGACACGTTCATCGCCGGTAATTACGATCAGGCCCGGCTTATTAAGGAGGGCCGAAAGCGAATCAGCGAAACTCTCGCCGACCCAGTTGTACTCAGGATGATTGGAAACATTCTCGAAGGGCAGCACGAGCACGATGTCGGCCGCGGAAGACGACTGGGCCGGTGTGCTCAGTGGTGCTAGAAAGGAAGTAAGAGCCAACGCTGTCGCTACGAAAGCAACTGATATTTTCTGATAGTTCATTACTAAATCCTTAAAAATGGCCGTAAACCGAAATCTTCGATGCTCCTATCATAACAGCGGTTGGTCGGTTTTTTGGAGTGCGCCGGCAGAGCGCAGCGGCGACGGCGCTTTTGACGATTTGGTTTTCGGTCGGCAGAGGATCCAAAGCGCCGTCGCTGCTGCGCTCTGCCGGCGCACTCCAAAACCCTTCAAGGCGTCGCTTGAGTAACCACCAACTGATTGTCCACGCTAATAACGCCTTTCACTGATCGCACAGCTCTTTCAACTCGTTGTTTCATATCCGGCGAATGTACTGAACCAACCAGCGTCACCTTGCCGCTTTCAACCAGCGTGCTCACGTCGAGCTGCGACAGCACGGCATCCGACGTGAGTAGCTTTTCGATCTGAGACTGAAGATACGCATCGTCCGGAATCGTGACCATCGTTTCAACTGTGGGTTCAGGCGATGGCCGAGCTGATGGCGAAGGGGTTGATTGAGGCGAAGACGTCGGCGTCGGCGACTGCTTCGGTGAGGGCTGCATCACGGCTGGACCTTCCGGAATCACTTGCTGCGGCACGACGGTCGAGTTCATCGGATCGTAGGGCCGACTGGTCAAAAACAAAGCGATGAAGGTAGCCAATGCCGCCGCGGCAATCACGCTGATTGCTACAAGTTCTTCTCGCGTTCGAGACCCGGGTTGCGGGCCAGTAGGTCTCGTTGAGCCAGCATGCCGAGACCTGGGCGCCTCGACGACGATACGATTTCTGGAATGTCTTGGATTGTCCGCCACTGCTTAGCTTCGACTGGCCATCAGGATCAAAACGATGAGTTGCTCGCGCCGAACCGATTATACGAGATAAACGTCCTTATCATTCAATATGCAAGTTCAATGTCTATAACCTGTCGGCGATGTCGAAGTTTGAGGCCGAATCATTGATTGCCCGAACTGAAGGACGTCTTTGCGTAAGATTCTATAGACGTAAGGATGGTTCAGTTCTCACGGACAACTGTCCTGTTGGGCTGCGGGCTCTGAAGCGACGCGCCTTCCGAATCAAGACAGCCGTTGCCTCTTCAATTCTCGGATTCATTGCGGGCATCGGATCGAACGTCGCGGTTAACCGCATTGAGAGTTACATGTTGGATCGGCTTGGCTCAAATCTTTTCTACGGCCATACGATGGGCGCGATGGTGCTGAGGAATCCCAAGCCTCAAGCCGTCGCGGGTGAATTAGTAATGAAACTTCCCAAAGGTAGACGACTCCCGCGGTCAAAGCAGATGCCGCGCCACTAATTCTCGCGCTGCTTTCGTTGAGCACTTTCTATTTTCGTCTTCATTGTTCTGATATCCTGCGCAAGCCAATATCTATTTTTCGTTCTACCTGATGGCGCGTTTGATTCCAGCGCTTGATTGCAAATTAGTTTGGAGGTCGCTCTGCAATGTTACGCAAAATCAACTTTCTTTTCGCGAGTGCTCTTTGCCTTGTCAGCTTGGCAACGGCAATCGCGCAGACTTCAGACCAAACCACGACGGCGGGTGATCGCCAGTCTGTCAACATCACGGTCTACAGTTCTAATCTCGGCCTGGTTCGCGAAACGCGCAGGTTGACTCTGCCATCGGGCCGGATTGCTTTGAGGTTCGCTGACGTTACGGCGCAGATTCGGCCCGAAACGGTCCACCTCGGATCGCTAACAGCGCCCGCGTCTTTGCGAATCCTCGAGCAGAATTACCAATACGATTTGCTCAATCCGGCAAAGCTGCTCGATAAGTTTGTGGGAAAGCAAATTACGCTGGTGTTGCGTCACTATCAGAACAACACCGAGACGTTCGAGCCGGTGCAGGCCACTCTGTTGTCGAACAATGGCGGGCAGGTGTGGCGCATCAATGGGCAGATCGTAATCAACCCTTCGAACATCGCCGAGATGCGCTTTCCGGACTTGCCGAAGAATTTAGTTGCTACACCCACGCTCGTGTGGGACGTCGAAAATCGCGAAACCGGATCGCAGACCGTCGAGGCGAGTTATCTTACGGCCGGCATGAACTGGCGCGCGGATTATGTCCTGCTGGTCAACGCCGACGACACGAAAGGCGATTTGCAGGGCTGGGTGACGCTCACGAATTCGAGCGGCGCGACATTTGAGGATGCGCGTTTGCAACTGGTCGCGGGCGATGTGAATCGGGTTCAGGAACAGCCGCGCACATACGACGCGATGAGAGCGGGCGCGTTAGCAAAGTCAGAATCTGAATTTCAAGAGCAGGGCTTCTTCGAATATCACCTGTACACTCTGCAACGTCCAACCACGATTCACGATAACG
>QHXG01000723.1 GCA_003222845.1 Acidobacteriota bacterium
GAGATGAGCGGACGTAAGCCTCTTGCGCCAGTTGAAACAATCGCTCAGCTTCCACTTTCACTTTTTCCAGCGGCCACGCTCCGCGCTTGATTCCGAGTAACTCCGGCCCGTCGGCTCGCTACCGGTTTGCTGGCGTCGTACATGGGGAGTTATCCTCAAATCATGTCGACCGGATTAATTGATGAAACCAAGCTGAAAGACGCTCTGAAGTCCGCGATTGTCGAAATCCTGGAGGAGCGAAAGGATCTCGTGCGCGAGGTTCTTGAAGAAGCCTTTGAGGACATTGCTCTCGCCCGCGCCATCGAAGAAGGCGACCAAAGCGGACTCGTTACGCGTGAGGAAGTCTTCAGCGCGCTGGAGCGTCGCAATTGAAGGTTGCTTTCCGGGAAAGTTTTCTTAGAGATGTGGGCGACGTCAAAGAGAAGACCGTACAGCAGCGTGTCAGAGAAGTCATTGCCCACGTCGAGCAAGTTAGCAAACCTACCGACATCCAAAACCTGAAAAAGCTAAAGGGCCACGGCGCGTATTACCGGATCAGAATTGGCGAATATAGAGTCGGATTGAAAATCGAAGCCGACACAGTAACCTTCGTAAGAGTCCTGAACCGCAAAGACATCTACAAGTATTTTCCATAACTCGGAACCGCAATTAAGGGAACCAGTAACCCTCCTTGTCACGAATAACAGAGATCGCTAACTCACATTCAGTCCGTGGTATTCAGCAATCATCTTGACGCATAACTTCTCGGCGCGATCGCGATCCGGTTCGGGAGGAAGAGGTGAACGGACATAAGCCTCTTGCGCCAGTTGAAACAATCTTTCCGCTTCGGCTTTCACTCTTTCCAGTGGCCACTCTCCGCGTTTGATTGATAACAACTCTGGACCGTCGGCGCGCTCAACGTACATTTTGCCTTCGGTCAGAAACTCGATTCCCATCCGCAGCAGTCGAATCAAGTGCGCGGCGTTCTTGGCATCATAGCCAACGCGCATGACCAACTCTCGGCGCTTCTTACCCATATACCCGCCGCTGTAATACCTTCGCCGCTCGCCTTTGTATCGCTTAACTACCTCCATCATTTCAGTTGTAGCTCCGACGAAAGGCTGCCCGCTGGTAGTCTTAAGCGCATGGCCGTCCGTCGTTGAATCCGGATCGATGTTTAATTCCAACAACTGATTTTCCAGTTCGCGCATGAGTGCCTGCGCTTCCTGGTTGAAGGAAATCATCTTCTTGAATTGATCGTGAGCGTAGCCCGAGAAGGAATGATAGGCCTTCTTCGTAACGAAGAGGTCGCGGTTTTCGCGCAGCAGACAGCCAAGAGGGCTCTCGTAAATTATGCCGTTCCGTTTCAGCCAAAGCAGGCTTAGGACATTGGGATTGCAGTTGAGAAGCAGCCCGATGAATTTCCGCAGCTCATAGAAGACGCAATCCCATTCGCCTTCCCATTTTTCATAAACGTCCTGCCGGCCAAATCCCAGGTAGTGCTCAATCGGCGCGATGTAGACGCCCATCACGTCTTTGTCGTCGATTGAGTCAGGATCGGATTTTGGCACGTACATGCCGTGGGCCACACTGCCGCGCCAACAAAGAGAGATTAATCCTTCGGGCAGGAGATTAGTCACTTGATCGCGTGACAGACCCTTGAGTTCGATCGTCATAGCGACATTGTAACTGGATGCAAGATGCTGAAGCGAAGGCGAGCGCGATGTTTGTTGAGTTGAAACATTCGAGTTTCGCGTAGCGTCGGTCTGAATTTAGCCCAGCGTTTCAACGCCGGGATCGCGAGAACCAGACCAACCTCGTTGCGTCAGCGACGATGAATTGGCCAACCGTCGCGACGCGACGCCACAAATCACGCGACAGGATTCCCGGCCTTGAAGAGTCTGTGTCAAAAGTCGAAGACGCCACTGGCTTTAGCCGCGTGGAGATTCAACTTGAACCTAACTTGATCGCAGAAAAGTGATCGCAGACACCATCGGCGTCAGCCGCATGGAGATTCAATTTCAACCTATACTCGAGCGAAATAGCCCGAAACTGAACCTCCGCCGGCTGAAGCACGGCGGTATCCAAACAGAAAAGTTTGCTCCTGGTTAGGTTAAAGTTGATGAACTACACGGCTGAAGCCGGTAGTATCTATCTAGCGATCGATAACCGGGGAATGGTTCATCTTGCGGTCGCCGACGTGAATATTTCTCAGGGAAACCGGCTCGACTTGTATTGGGTGATTGGCGATCCGAACACTGGCAAGTGGAACGCGGCCTGGCTAATCGACCGACGCGGCTTCACTAGTTGGTCTCATCCATGGAGCGCGGCCTGGGGAAACAAGGTTAATTTGCTGTGGGACTGGTGCGATGTGAGCATTCATAAAAGCGCGCCGGACATGGGCGCAT
>QHXG01000703.1 GCA_003222845.1 Acidobacteriota bacterium
CAATCAGAACCATCTGGTCAAAGGCAGATTCGCCTGGGGTCGAGGATATGGCGCTTTTTCGGTCTCACATTCTAATGTAAGTAGAGTTGCAAACTACATCGCTCGCCAGGAAGAGCATCACCGAAAGAAAAGTTTTACGGAAGAGTATGAACTCTTTGTCGAGCGGTACGGCTTGGAATGGCGCGACGAGGAAAACCGTTGAAACGGTTTAGAGAATTTCAAAGGAGCCCCCTGTCCACCCGGTTGAAACCGGGTGAGAATGAGAGCAAGCCGATCGGGCTAGTGCCCGTCGCGGAATCTTGATCACACGGTCGAAAAGCGTATCATGCCGGAGAATTCTGCATGTGCCATAGTTGGACATCTCTCGATGTAACTTGGAAGGTCATGAACCTGTTCTGGAAACCACGTTCTCCCGAGATGCGGGAACTTTATGAGAAACACCGTAGAAAGGAGCCCTATCTCGGGTGGATTGCCGCGCTCATCGTGTGTGCCATGATGGCCCTTGTCTCAATGATTCCAGCTGCGCTGTTGTTTGCTGGAATTAATAGTTGGTCTCCAATGAAGGTTCCACTATGGATACTCTTGTTGCCTTCGTTGTTTAGTCTCACATTATGGGTGCAGCGTTCGATGGACATGGATACGAGGAGAGCTACGCTAAGGGCGATCATAGACACGATAGCCACAGTTGTCGTTGCGTTACTTGTTCAATATTTTCTAAATCATGCCTTCTCGGATCAGGTTCTCGTCAATGGTACTGCCGCGAAGCACGTAGGAAGCACACCTCTTTGGGCCACGCTAGTTGTCGTGTGGATATTCGTGACTTGCTCAGAAATGAGAATCGACGAAGCCAGCAAACGGTGAGCAGGCATGAAGCCAAAGAGAAATTGATTGCTTCGCAATGAGATGCCACTTGAGCCGTGTAGTCGTGCCCTTACTCGAATCTGAAATTCTTATGTCTAGTCAAAATCAAGCGGAGGAATTCAGGGCAGCGCGAATCGGAAAAGTGACCGAATGGATTGACATAATTCATGGGGAAATTCAGGATCTTTTCTTGCACCACTACATATTCTGGGAACTTCAGAAGATCATCGAGAATAACGAGAAGCTTTCTACCGCTCACAATCACTTTTTCGTATGGATTGGAAATTCATTTGTTTATTCGTCCTCAATGTTCGTCAGGCGTCAGACTGACTCGAGAAGGGATGCGATCTCGTTTAGGAAACTTCTCGAAGAGCTTTGTAGGCCGCCACATCTAATCACCCGCGAGGATTTTGTAAACAGAGGCGCGTTCCGTGGCGCGAGACATTTGAATCGCGTCAAAGTTCCGAGTCTTGAAAGAGAGTTCGATGAAATCGCTGGTGAAGGAGCGCCTTATCTTCAACGCGCACAAATTCGAGCCGATATCGGAACTTTGATGGAAAGCGCGAGATCAATAGAGGATTACGCTAATCACCACATCGCCCACTATGCCGCACGTCCCTACGATTTTGCCCTTCCAACCTTTGCCGATCTCGACAAGTGCATGAAGGTTCTCGAAGAGTTGCTTCAGAAATATTACTTCTTAATCAAGGGCACCAGGGTGCAGGATATTGATGTAGAGTCGACTTTTATGTACGACTGGAAAGAGATTTTTGCCTTCCCATGGCTTAAAGATGAAAAGGAGAGGCGGACCGAACAACCGTCTGCACCGAACTCGCAATGAAGTTGTCTTCTAAATGCCAAGTTGAGAGGTCGACGGCACCGGTTGGCTACAATTCTCAGTTCATTTCTACAAAGAATCCAACGAAGGACAAACCACAGTGCCACCTCTAACCATCGACACCGGTAACACGGCTTTCATGCTGCTCTGCTCCAGTCTGGTCATGCTGATGACGCCGGGACTGGCCTTCTTCTATGGCGGGCTCGTCGGTCGCAAGAACGTGCTGGCCATAATGATCCAGAGCTTCGTCTCAATGGGTTGGACCACCGTACTTTGGTGGGCGCTTGGTTTCTCCGTCTGCTTCAGCGGCGATCTAAAAAGCGGCACGGACTTCTTCGGCATCCTAGGGAACTTTCACTGGGCCTTTCTCCGCGGAATCACTTTGGACACGCCGTCACTCATCAATCCGTCGATTCCGATGATTGTGTTCTGCGCTTACCAGATGATGTTTGCGATCATCACGCCGGCGCTGATCACGGGGGCGTTTGCGAATCGCGTGACCTTCAAAGCGTACATGCTCTTTCTCACCGCCTGGCTCACGCTCGTCTACTTTCCATTCGTGCACATGGTTTGGGGCGGGGGAATCATGGCGAGTTGGGGCGTGCTGGATTTCGCGGGCGGCATCGTGGTTCACAACATCGCCGGCATCGCGGCGCTGGCGTCGGTGCTGTACGTGGGCCGGCGCAAGGTTGCGGATGCCGCGCCGCACTCGATCCCGCTGGTGGCGCTGGGCACAGGCCTGCTCTGGTTCGGTTGGTACGGCTTCAACGCGGGCAGTGAGTTCCGCGTCGATTCAGTTACGGCAGTTGCGTTTCTGAATACCGATTTAGCCGCCAGCTTCGCCGCGATCGCGTGGC
>QHXG01000704.1 GCA_003222845.1 Acidobacteriota bacterium
TCTGGATGCTTATCGGCGTTTCGCCTCGTTGTTTGGCGAGATTGTGATTGGCGTCGCGCACGAGAAGTTCGAGCGCGTTATGGATCGCTTCAAAGCGCAGACCGAGGGCGGCCGAGACACTGATTTGAAACCCGAGGAATTGCGCGGCATTATCGCGGCTGAAAAAGAGATCATTCTCGCCGAGCAGCACGCCATTCCTGACGATCCTTACGAACAACTCCGCGTAGCCATCGCGGCGGTCTTCAATTCATGGATGGGGCGGCGGGCCATTGATTATCGGCGGATCAATCGAATTCCTGACGACCTGGGCACGGCCGTGAATGTGCAGGCGATGGTCTTCGGGAACATGGGCGCTAACAGCGGTACCGGCGTCGCTTTCACGCGCAATCCCTCAACCGGCAAGAAAGAGTTGTATGGCGAGTATCTGCTGAACGCGCAGGGCGAGGACGTGGTCGCCGGCACGCGCACGCCGAACCCGATCAGCCAACTGAAAAAAGAGTTGCCAAAGGTTTACGAGCAGTTCAATGCGATCACGCAGTTGCTGGAAAAGCATTATCGCGACATGCAGGACTGTGAGTTCACGATCGAGCGCGGAAAGCTCTGGATGTTGCAAACGCGCACGGGCAAACGCACCGGCGCGGCCGCGGTTCGCATTGCCGTGGACATGGCGAGCGAGAAGTTGATCGATCGTGCCACGGCAGTCCAACGCGTTACGCCCGAGCAACTCGATCAATTGCTGCATCCGACCGTCGATCCCAAGACCGATGCGCGCGTACTCGCGACCGGTTTGCCGGCGAGCCCTGGCGCAGCGCACGGCCAGGTCGTGTTTAGTCCCGACGAAGCAGAAGAAATGGCGCGCGAAGGCGCGGAGGTCGTTCTGGTGCGACAGGAAACCAGCCCCGATGATTTTCATGGCATGGTGGCGGCGCAGGCGATCGTCACGGCTCGCGGCGGCATGACCAGTCACGCGGCCGTGGTTGCGCGCGGCATGGGCAAGACTTGCGTCAGCGGCGCGACGGCTTTGGAAGTCGATTACAGCCAACAGCAGTTCAGCGTCAACGGCGAAGTCGTCACTAAAGGCGAATGGATCACGGTTGATGGTTCCACTGGCCGGGTCTTTCTGGGCAAAGTTCCGACCGTGCAGCCTTCACTCGGCCCGGACTTTTATGAATTGATGAAGTGGGCCGACGATTTTCGCACCTTGACTGTCCGCGCGAACGCCGACACGCCGCATGACGCGCGGGTCGCGCGCTCGATGGGCGCGGAAGGCATCGGGCTTTGTCGCACCGAACACATGTTCTTTGGCGATAAGCGTCTGGCTTCGATGCGCCAGATGATTCTCGCGGACGGTACCGGCGCGCGTGAAAAGGCGCTCGAGCAACTCTTGCCTTTGCAGCGCGGCGATTTTGTCGGCATCTTTCGCGAAATGGCCGGCTTCCCCGTAACGATTCGCTTGCTCGATCCGCCGCTGCATGAATTTCTGCCGAACGTGGATGAACTTCTCGGCGAACTCTCCGAGTTGAAGATGGCTCTGCGTAGCGCGAGCACGCTCGCCGACATGGATCACCTGCTGGATGAGATTGATGAGAAGCGGCAGTTGCTCCATCACGTCAACAAGATCCGCGAAGCAAACCCGATGCTCGGCTTCCGCGGTTGCCGCCTGGGTCTGTTGTTCCCCGAAGTCACGCGCATGCAGTGCCGCGCGATTTTTGAAGCCGCCTGTCAGGTCAAAGGCGAGCGGAAGCAGGTCACTTTGGAAATCATGGTGCCACTGGTTTCCATCAGCGAAGAATTGAAACAACAGGCCGAGATGATTCACGACGTTGCGCGTGAGGTCACCGGCGAACACGGGATGAAGATCGAGTACGCAGTCGGAACCATGATCGAATTGCCACGTGCTGCTTTGACCGCCGGTAAGATTGCTGAGCATGCCGATTTCTTCTCATTCGGCACCAACGATTTGACGCAGACGACGTTTGGCTTGAGCCGCGATGACTCGGGCCGCTTCCTGCCGGCGTATGTAGACCGGAAGATTCTTGCCGACGATCCCTTCCAGGTGCTCGACCGCGAAGGCGTAGGCGAGTTGGTGCGCCTTGGCACGGAGCGCGGCCGCAGCGTCAAACCTGATCTGAAAGTAGGCATCTGCGGCGAGCATGGCGGCGATCCCAGCTCGATTGCTTTCTGCAACGAGATTGGATTGAACTACGTAAGCTGCTCACCTTATCGCGTGCCCGTCGCGCGGCTGGCAGCGGCGCAGGCGGCATTGGAAGCGGAGGCAAAAGCCTCGGCAGAAGAGGCGGGAGAAGAAGCGGCGCAAGCACTCGAGGCAGTTGGAGCCTCGCAACTCTAGGAAGCTAACCCGTTAAC
>QHXG01000731.1 GCA_003222845.1 Acidobacteriota bacterium
TTACTGCCGTCGTTGAAGCTATTGAGCGGGATGCGCAGCAGCGCCACGTCGCCGGCCGCGCGTTCCGCTGCCCACATGCCGTCGCCCGAGCTATTCGAGCGAACCAGCACGTTGAGATGTTTGTCTTCGCTTTCGAGAAATGAAAACTGATCGACCGGGCTGCCGGATACTCCCATGGCGCTGGGGCTCGATCCATCGAGCGGCAGGCGATAGAGCATCGACTGCTCATTCGTTTTCTGTCCGTAACGCGCCCAGTTCGTGGTCCACACGTACACGGATTCGGGCGAGACATAAAACACGCGGCCCGGCGCGCCCAGCACGGCCGTCGCTTCGCATTTGAAATCGTCTTGAGCCAAATCGCAGACAGTAACGGTATGCAACGCTAGTCCGTACGTGGAATCCAGTTGGCGTTCGGGACGATAGACGTGGGTCGCGGAAACGATTCGTTGAAACTCCTGCGGCGTCGCCCCCTTGTGCCACTTGCGCACTGCCGGAAACTGTACGAACGGATCGTTGCTCTCGGGATTCAGGTAGAGCGGCGTGTAGAAGATGAGCTTGCTGCCAATCAAACGACTCGCATAGTTCCGCGATGAATAGTAATCGTTCGAGCGCAGATGATAAGTCGATCGATACGCGAGATTGCCGGCGCGATCGATCCGGAATAGACCAACCTCCGTGCCGCCGCGTTCATAGCTGTACCCGATCACCGCGATCGTATCCTCCGAAACCAGCATTTCGTCATACCAGGTGTAGCGCGGATCGATTTCCGGACCGAAGGCATCGACTGTAGAAATTGGCTTCAGACTTCCATCACCCATCGCCACCGTAAACAAACGCCCCCGTCTTAAGACCACCAGGTGATCGCCGTGCAGTTTGACGATGCCACCTTCGTCCACGCCGGCGTGTTGCGTGTTGGTGATGGACTCTTCATCTTTTGCCGCGTAGCCCTCGGCGGCCTTGGCCGGTGACGCTGTTTGATTGGCCACACCTGCAAGCCCTGGAGGAGCCGGCGGATTTACGTTCGCCTCGCGCCGCGCACGTTCCAGTGCTCGCTTACGTTCTTCGGCTAATCGACGAAAGTAATTCTTGAGTTCATCCTCGGAACCAAAGGCGCGCATCGTCTTTTTCGCGTCTTTGTTCCAAGCCAGCACCGATGAATCGGGCGGTTGAGAATTAGGCGCGCTGCTTACCGGCCTACTGACGTACGCTGCGAAAGCTGTAATAACCAGCACAGCCCCGACTGCGGAAAAGATGAACGTGACGGCGGAAAGCGCAAAGTTCCTCGCAGGTCTAGTGAAGCTTTTCATGGCTAATCTGATGTCTCCTCGTTAGGTTAATCAACAACCGATAGAAGAACGCCATCAGTGCCTATACTTGCACGTAATTCTGACCATTCGTATCTGATGTAGCTCGGGCCTCTCGCGAGCCCCTCGCAACAAAGTCAACCGAGTTGAAAAGATTCTTTCATGAAATACGCCCTTTGTAGATGGGAGGTGTATTCGTTAACTGAGAGCTCACAGTATGTTGATTTCCTCAATCGCGAGCCTGATGAAGCGAGCTTGAACTTTATCGCGAGGCTGAGCGAACGCGGGAGCGGGAGCAGATTGAGGTTGCAGCCAGGCAGGCTGTCGGCAAGTTATTGGCGGGCGGAGACATCAACGGAAGGTACGCTCAGGCGTTGCGGCTCTATCCCGGAGTGGATCGCGGGAAATGGCGCACTTACGCCGAAGTCGGATTATTGGAAGCTATCCGCTAGGAAGCCTTCCGCTTACGCTGCGCTGCCGGTTTTGATTTGACCAGGGTGAGTGCGGCCTTCTTCTTCGCCGCGGGTTCGGCTTTGACCATCGGCTTGCGTTGGGAAGCCTGTAGGCTCTTCTTTAGTGCAGTCATAATGTCCAAACGCG
>QHXG01000732.1 GCA_003222845.1 Acidobacteriota bacterium
GCTTTACGCTTTTGCTCTTCTTCCTCGGCTAGTTTTCGTTTAGCTTCAGCCTCGCGAGCTAACTCACGCTGAGCAAACAACGTCTTTTGTTGTTCTTGCTCGAGCGACGCAGCGCTGATTGTTCCCGCCATCGGGTCGAACGCCGTCGTGGATCCTTTGGCGGTGAAGGTCGGCTGGGCGGGAGGCGGAGCAGACACAAGCGTCTTACCGGGATCGATCTCAGCCGTTTCGCCGGTGCGCTTCAAGGTTGCGCTGGCCGCAGCCATGGCCGCGCGCAACTCATCTACGAATTGGTCCGCTGATGCCGTGCGCCGCTTCGGCTCCTTCGCCATGGCATGGAGAATGACCGCTTCGATCTGAGGCGGCACGTCTACGCCTTTTGAAGCCAGGGAAGGAACGTCCTGCGTCAGATGCTTTTTCATAATTGATGGGATGGAACTGCCCTTGAACGGCACTTCGCCGCTCAACATCTGGAAGAGCATTACGCCGAGACTGTAGATATCGGCGCGCGCATCAGGTGGTTCGTCTGACCATTGTTCGGGCGCCATGTAAAATGGCGAGCCCATCAGTCCAGTAGTTTGTGCCGCGATGAAAGAGCCCAGCAACTCGCCCGATTTGATCTTGGCAAGACCAAAGTCAAGAATCTTCGCGCCTTCGCTAACCGGCACGCCATCTTGAATCATCACGTTCAACGGCTTGAGATCGCGATGCACGATGTTCTGCCGATGGGCCGCGGCGATGCCGGCACAAATTGGTTGAATCAATTCGAACGCGCGCAACGGCGGCATTGCGCCCTCTTCGGACATGACGTCCTGCAGCGATTTGCCTCGCACGAACTCCATCACCAGAAACGGCATCGTGCCGCGCACCACGCCAAAGTCCGTGACCGCAATAATGTTTTGATGACGGATAGCGGCAGCGGCCAGTGCTTCCTGCCGAAAGCGCGTCGCGAGATTCGGATCGTTGCCGACCAGATCGGGAAGAATGACTTTGATTGCGTGCAGAGTCTTTAGAAAGATGTGCCGCCCTTTGAAGACGATACCCATGCCGCCCTGGCCCAGCCGCTTCTCGAGTTGATAGCGGCCGTCAAGGATCGGCTCGCCAGAGATCGAGTGCGTGGTGGCCACGCGATCGTCCGGGCAATCAGTCACGTCGTCGGGGTAACAATTACGGCAGGTTGGACACTCTCTCATGCGTTGGTTCTATTACTGCATCGAGCCCGCGCCGGTCAGGACATTGCGAAAAAGATTTTAGCGGTCATAGGTGCGGGCGGCAAGGAGAGAAGTTCAATTTGCGGATACCACTTGCAATTCGAAGTCATCAGTTCTTCGTTCGCAGGGCCTAACTCTTCATTTTATATATCTCGCGACGGTGACCGATTAAGTGGACTATGATCAAGCTTTCAGCTTTGAATATTTCGTAGGCAATTCGATAGTCGCCCTCACGCAGCTTGTAGAGCCCGCGCAAACGTCCTTAAAGCGGCTCGGGGCTGATACCATCAAGATTTTCTGCCAGCCAGCGGAGCTTGCGCACTACGCGAGTCCCAACAACTTTGTCGAGACGTTCTAACTCACGACCGGCTGGCTTCAATAGTCGAATCGTATACGTTGCCATCAACCGATACCCAACCGCTTAGCAACCTCGTCGAGTTCTTCACCTCTTTCGCCGTTAGCGACGGTTTTTTTCTGTCGCAGCAGTCGGTTTTGCACTTCGGCTCTGATCTCGAACCCTTCGTCAGGATCGCCGAGCATCTCTTTGAGTTTTTGCTCAACAACCGAACCGATGATCTCGCGGAGCTCATCGGTGCTCAGTTGCCCAACATTAGCGGCCATACGTTCTCCTTTCACTTCACGACTACATTTACCAACCTTTGCGGCACGACGATTACCTTCACGACTTCATGGCCATCGATGAAGCTTTGCACCTTGCCGTCCGCGAGCGCGATGGTGCGCAGGTCGGCTTCAGAGATGTCGGGCGCAACGATCACGCGCGAACGCAGCTTGCCGTTTACTTGAACGGGAATTTCCAGTTCTTCCTTGGCTGCCAGTCTTGGATCGGCTTTCGGCCACACGGCCACGGTCTTAAGCAGACCAGCTTCGTGGCCCAGGCCTTCCCACATCTCTTCGGCCACATGTGGAGAAAACGGAGCCAGCATTACGATTAAAGCTTCGAGCGCTTCGCGCACTGCGAAAACATCCGCAGCAGAAGCCGCCGCTGGTTCGACGTTGAATTCACCCAACGCATTCAAAAGCTCCATCAAGGCGGCGACATTCGTGTTCAAGTCGAGTCTCTCGAAATCGTCCGTCACACGCGCAATGGTTTGATGTGTCTTGCGTCGCAGCGCCGCCTGGGTACGCAGGCTTCCAGCCTGCTCTCCGTCCATCTGTTTACTGCTTGCAGGCTGGAAGCCTGCGTACCCAGGGTCTTTCAACCGATCGCGCCATCGGTAGACCATCGTCCATACACGGCGCAGAAATCGCACAGCGCCCTCAATGCCGGTTTCCGACCAGCGCAATTCGTTCTCAGCCGGTGCGGCGAATAGAATAAACAACCGCGTGGCATCGGCGCCGAAAGCTTCGATCATGTCGTGGATCGACGCCATTGCCCAAAGACTTCGACATCGCTTTCCATTCATTCGTACCTTCGACACGATTGGTCACCATGCCCTGCGTTAGAAGACGTTTCACTGGCTCATTGAACTTAACCAAACCCAGATCGCGCATCACCTTGTTCCAGAAACGCGTGTAGATCAGGTGCATCACCGCGTGTGAGTCGCCGCCGATATATTGATCCACCGGAATCCACTGCTTTACGATCTCAGGATCGAAAGGCATCGCGTCATTGCGCGGATCGCAGTAACGGAAGAAGTACCATGAAGAATCGACGAATGTATCCATCGTGTCGGTTTCGCGGACCGCCTGTTTTCCGCACTTCGGACAAGAAGTGTTTACGAATTCAGGCACGCCCTTCAGCGGTGATTCGCCCGTGCCGGTGAACTCTGCTTTGTCAGGCAACATCACCGGCAAATCTTTTTCCGGCACCGGCACCATCCCGCATTGGTCACAGTAAATGATTGGAATCGGCGCCCCCCAGAAACGCTGACGCGAGATACCCCAATCTCGAAGCCGATAAGTTACGGCGGCGCCGCCGAAGCCTTTCGCTGCGGCGAAACCCGCCATTCGGCCTATGGCGCCCGGTGATAGCAGGCCGCTCCATTCTCCGCTGTTGACCAGCACGCCAAATTCGGTGAACGCCTCCTTCATTTCGATCGATTGATCGCTCCCCGGAACCACATCGGTGCTTTCGCCTTGTTTGCCGTGAACGATTGGCGCGATCACTTGTCGAATCGGCAAAGTGTATTTGCGCGCGAACTCGAAGTCCCTTTCATCATGCGCGGGCACGCTCATCACGGCGCCTGAGCCGTAATCCATCAACACATAGTTGGCCACCCAAATCGGCAGCAACTCACCGTTGAAAGGATTGACGGCGAGCTGCCCGGTATTCATGCCCAGTTTGTCCTCTTCTTCCGCCAAGTCTTCCGTTTTGATGGCCCGCGCAGCTACGACTCTTTCGGCAAACTGCATTACCTCTTCTTTTAGCGAAGAACCCTCGAGCAAGCGGGGCAAAAAAGGATGTTCGGCGGCCACTACGACCGCATTCACGCCAAAGATCGTATCGATGCGCGTGGTAAACACACGGATTTTCTCTTCGAAGTTTTTGACGGCGAAATCAATGAACGCACCCTCGCTGCGTCCCACCCAATCGCGCTGGCGTTTCAAGACCTTCTCCGGCCAGCCGTTTTCGATCTCTTTGATGTGCTCGACCAACTGCTCCGCATAATTGGTGATGCGCAGAAACCATTGCTCGATCTCTTTCTTGACCACCGCTGTGCCGCAGCGCCAACAGATGCCTCCCGAAGATTGCTCGTTAGATAGCACCGTCTCTTCCTTCGGACACCAATTGACAGCCGAGGTGCGCTTGTAAGCGAGTCCACCCTCCAGCATCTTCAGAAAGAACCACTGGTCCCATTTGTAGTATTCAGGCCGGTGCGCGGCGATCTCGCGCGACCAGTCGTAACTAATGCCGAGACGCTTAAGCTGGCCCTCCATGTGCGCGATGTTTTCTTCCGTCCATTCGCGCGGTTGAATGCCGCGCTTAATCGCCGCCTGCTCTGCCGGTTGGCCAAAGCTGTCCCAGCCGATCGGATGGAGCACGTTGAATCCGCGCAGACGCTTGTACCAGGCGAGCGCGTCGCCGATTGCATAATTTCGCACGTGGCCCATGTGCAGGAAGCCCGACGGATATGGCAACATCTCCAGCGCATAAAACTTCGGCCGCGGATCGTGTTCGCGCGCTGCAAACGCTTGTGTCTCAGCCCAGCGCTGCTGCCACTTCTCTTCGATCTTTTCTGGAAAATATTTCTCGTCCATTACTCGCAATCCTTGGGAGGAGTTGTTTACTAACTATCGATGCGCCACGCGTAAACTTTATTAAAACATTTCCGCGTTCGCCCGCCTAACTCGAATTGATAATTGAATTTGTCGCCGCTTCGCCGAACAGGATTCAATTCCTGCGCGCCAGCGGCAAGGTAAGGAGGAGTTTGGTGAGTGACCGGCCGTGCTTCATTAGATACACCTTATGTCTTCAGATTCTAGCGTAATCGCAAACGCTCGTCCAACAGTATCAAGCAGCCCTCCGACGATGTTCTTCCATATATGCCCGCAACAATGAATTGATCTTAGTTTGATAGCCGCGTCCCTGCTTTTTGAACCACTCAATAACGTCGCTGTCCATGCGCAAAGTTAATTGCTTCTTCCTTACTACAGGTTTGAGTCCCCGACGTATAATGCCACGCGCGAACATCTCTGGTGTTGCCTCGGGCAGGTCCGAGAAATCTATATCTTCGTCC
>QHXG01000733.1 GCA_003222845.1 Acidobacteriota bacterium
CCGCTTAACCAATTTTCCGTTGCGATCGAAAACAAACGTCTGGGGAATGTTCTGATTGTCTTTCAAATAATTGTCCACCAATTCGTCATCGGGAAAGCCGAGCGGATATTGAATCTTAAACTCCTTCGCAAAACCGGGGACCTCTTCGCGATCGTCGTCTCCCCCAACGTTTAGACCAACGATCTGAAATCCCTGCGGTTCATATTGGCTCTGCATTTGGACCAGATGCGGGGTCTCGTCGCGGCAGGGATCGCACCACGTCGCATAGAAATCGAGCACCACAACCTTTCCCAGATAATCAGAAAGTCTCGCGCGTTGATTATCCTGAAGCGTCCAGCCGTAGGCGCTCGCTTTGCTCTCAGGTGATGCGGAGGGCGCTGGACTTGATACAGGCACATTTGCATTCGACGGCGAATTTTCCTGCCGGGAAGTCTGCCTTTTGCATCCGTTGTAGAAGCAAAGCAGCAATACCAGCAGAATAAACTCCGCAAATATTTTCAACTTACTATTCATCGGTTAGGATCCGTCCTCATCGCTTTTATCGGAGCCCGGCTGTTCAGTAACCTCGGGCGGATTAATGTGCCGGCCCGGCACCCGATATTCCTCGTTCGCCCAGCGGCCGAAATCGATCAGCTTGCAGCGCTCGGAACAGAATGGCCGCCACGGATTCCGTTGACCCTCAACCGGCTTACCACATGTCGGACACTTGCGCACTTTAGGAAAAGTAAAAAGGAAGAAGCCAAAAGTAAAGTCCGAGACGCAAGCGCAAGATTAACATAAGCGTTCAACTCTTCTGCATCTGTCGTCCTTCATGCCGAATCATCCGAGTTCCTCCGCCGTCTTGGGCCAGTCGTCACGCAGAATGCGCGAGAGGGCGCGGTCGGCGAGCAGCTTGCCGCCGGTTTGGCAGGAGGGGCAATAGTTCGTCTCGTTAGTTGCATAGCGGATGCGCTGAATCCTGGCGCCGCAGCGCAGGCAGAGTTGACGATAGCGCCCATGTACGGCCATGCCTTCGCGAAACGCGGTAACCTTTTCGGGAAATTGATCTTCCGTTTCAGTCCGCAGCCGCTCAACCCAGTGAGTTAAGGTGTCGCGCGTGGCGTTGTAGAGTCGCTCGACTTCTTCGTCCGTCAGTTTTTGCGTGAGCTTTACTGGAGAAAGTTGCGCCGCAAAAAGGATCTCGTCTGAATAGGCATTGCCGATGCCGCTAAATAGATGCGGATCGGTCAGCGCACGCTTCAAAGTATGGTTTTCGGTTTGTAGCGCCTCAGCAAACCGCGCGCGACTGATGTCAAAGATTTCTAGTCCGCCGGGATCGAGGCTCTTAAGACCTTCGTTGCTTTCGACGACATGCAGCGAAGCACGCCTCTGCGTACCAGCCTCAGTCAGTGAAAGTGTCCCGTTGTCGAATTGAAAGGCAGCTAATTGAGCCTTGGCTTTGCTGGAAGAACGCCGTGCAGGGCGCACCGCGATCTCATCCTTCCAGTGAAGTCGACCGGCGATCATCAGATGCAGCACCAACCACAGATCTTCTTCCACACCGATGCAGATGCGTTTGCCTAGCCGGCGGATTTCAAGAACGTTCTTACCTTCAACGGCTGTGAGTGGCGGCGCCGCCGTGCGCAGGAGAAACGGCGAGATCAGATGAACCCTTTCGAGTGTTCGTTCGAGAATTCGCTTTTCCAGCGCTTCGATATAGACAACGATGTCGGGGAGTTCGGGCACTATTCACTCAACCAAGGATTACCATCAGCGCTTCCCTCAGAGCAGTCCTCTCTTTCTCCCCAAGTTTGCCCAACGGTCGAATGATTAGCCTTTTTTCAAGAAGATAACGTCGGATCTCGCATTGTTGTATCTATCAGAGCTAGCAACGACGGCGGGCCGTTTCTTAGTTTCAGTTTGATCGGTGAAGGGAAATGGAACCAGAACCACATCACCGAACCTATAGGTTGTCGTATTCGGCATCGTCTGGGTTGTCCCAAACCGCAGCAAAGGCTGGCTCAGACATTTTTGATGCGGCCTCGACTAAGACTCGATCATCCCGCTGCGCGAGAAAATCGACGAAATCCACGACCTCTGCAATCTTATCTGGCGGCAGGGCCTTTATCTTTTCGATCAGTTCTTTATCTTGCATGTTTACAGCCTACAAATAAGCAACTCCCGCTCGTAGATCGTTTCAGGTGGCAGACGGTCGTGTAAATCGAGAAACAACTCTTCGTGGCCGAGCACTTCCTGACGCCACGCATCGCGATCGAAGGCTTGCAACTCGTCGAACTTCTCTTTGGGAAAATCGAACCCGCGCCACTCGATGTCTTCATAGTGCGGCATCCAGCCAATCGGAGTCTCTTTCGCGAGTGCGCGGCCATGCGCGCGATCGACAACCCATTTCAGTACCCGCATATTTTCGCTGAAGCCCGGCCAAATGAAGTTTCCCGCGTTATCTTTGCGGAACCAGTTCACATGAAAAATTCGTGGCGTTTCTGTGAGCGAGCGCTGCATGCGGATCCAATGACGGAAATAATCGCCCATGTGATAGCCACAGAACGGGAGCATGGCCATCGGATCGCGGCGCACTTTCCCGATCGCGCCGAACGCTGCGGCGGTCATCTCTGAGCCCATCGTGGCGCCGATGTAAACGCCGGAACTCCAATTGAATGCCTGATAGACCAGCGGCATCGTTGTGGGGCGTCGTCCGCCGAAAATGATGGCGCTGATCGGCACGCCGTTAGGTTTCTCCCAATCCGGATCTATCGTCGGACATTGCGAAGCCGGCGCGGTAAAGCGAGCATTCGGATGCGCGGCTTTCGCGCCGGTCTCTTTCGCGATCTCCGGGGTCCACTTGTTCCCTTGCCAATCCAGACATTCCGCCGGCGGTTCGTCGGTCATGCCTTCCCACCACACGCCACCTTCGGGTGTTAAGGCCACGTTGGTGAAGATTGAATTCTTCGCAAGCGTGGCCATCGCGTTTGGATTCGTCTTGACTGATGTACCCGGCGCCACTCCGAAAAACCCAGCTTCGGGATTGATGGCCCGCAAACGTCCATTTTCGTCCGGCTTGATCCAGGCGATGTCGTCTCCTACAGTCCAGACTTTCCATCCTTCAAATCCTGGCGGCGGAATCAGCATCGCGAAATTCGTCTTGCCACAGGCGCTCGGGAATGCGGCAGTTACGTAAGTCT
>QHXG01000199.1 GCA_003222845.1 Acidobacteriota bacterium
AGCTGAGCGGACTGCAACGCAATGCGCGAACGTTACAGAACCGCGAGCGGTAGCGACCGGATCATTTATCATTTGTCATTTTCCATTTGGCATTTGTCATTGTCGGCAGAGTCAATGACTTTCTCTAGGCTGCGGGGGCTTGCTTCCGAAAATGGCAAATGAAAAATGTCAAATGGGAAATGATAAATGTTCCGGTCGCTACCGCTCGCGGTTCGGTAACGTTATTCTCTTTCGCGCTCTCGCTTTTCGACCGCTCGCGACTCTATAATCCCCAGCGGCTACCGTAGTCATAAACTTCTCAACGAAAGCTCGTGTTATCACAATCGACAAAATCCTTTAGTCAGCGCAGGTCTCTCTTCTTGGCCGCTATCCTATTCGCCATCGTTTCGCTTGGCGCTGCGGCAAGTACGTTCGGACAAACCTCCAATCGCGGATGGGAATGGCAGAACCCTCTGCCCCAAGGCAATGCGATTAGTGCGATTCGTTTTGCCGGGGACAAACTGCACGGTTGGGCCGTGGGCGCCGACGGCGTGATTCTTTATACCGCGAACGGCGGCTTTCGATGGGAAAACCAGCAGACACGCTTGGTTGCGGCGCTCAACGGCCTTTACGCCCTGGATCGCCAGCGCGCCTTTGTCGTGGGGGCGCGCGGAGTCGTGTTGACGACCAAAAATGCGGGAGCGAGATGGATCGCGGTTCCGACGCCGACGAAAGATCATCTGTATGCAATTACTTTCGCCCGAGACGATCCAAGGCATGGTTGGGCCGTGGGCACATATGGCTGCGTTATCGCAACCGCCGATGGCGGCGCGACCTGGACGGTCCAGAGCACTCCGTCAGGCTCCCATCTATATTCGGTTTCATTTATCAACAAGAACATAGGACTGGCGGCCGGCGATCGCGGCACTCTGCTGCGGACGATCGACGGTGGACGGCATTGGAAGGAGACAGTGCGTCTCGGCACGCTTCCATTTACCGGCGTGGCCTTCCTCGGTCCGAAGAAGGCAATCGTGGTCGGTTATGGCGGGCACGTGCTCTTCAGTGAAGACGCTGGTCTTACCTGGGAACCAATCGACGTGCTCATGAGCAACGATTTACTCTCTGTCTACTTCACGGACGAACAGCACGGCTGGATCACCGGTGGCGATGGAGTGGTATTGAGCACGGCCAATGGTGGAAAGCTTTGGCTCCCGGCGCGAGTTCGGACAAGTCCAAAGTTGGTCACAGTTTACTTTGCTGATGAGAATACCGGCTGGGCGGCGGGCACCGATGGTCTGGTGATTCGCAGCGACGACGGCGGACTGGCCTGGCAGCGACTGACTGCAGGCGGACGCGACGATCTTTCAAGCATCTTTTTTATCGATGGTTCGCGTGGTTGGGCTGTGGGTGCGCGCGGCAAAATCCTGGCCACTAGATCGGGGGGAAAGGATTGGACGGTGCGGCCTTCGGGGACGAGCCTCCACCTGAACGCAGTTACTTTCATCGACGAAAGAAACGGTTGGGTGGTCGGCGACCACGGAACCATTTTGCATTCCAACAATGGGGGAATCGTCTGGACTTCGCAAGGCACGGATGCCCAACAGGAATTGCTCGGCGTCTGTTTTGTGAACGACAAATTAGGCTGGGCGGTCGGCGCGCGTGGCTACATGGTGAAGACTGACGATGGCGGCGAGACCTGGCGCTTACTTTCATCCAATACCAACGCGTGGCTGGAAGCCGTTCGCTTCGTCGATGAGAAGCACGGCATCGCGGTTGGCTCCGGCGGCACAATTCTACGCACCGAAGACGGCGGCGAAACCTGGAAGAACGTTTCGCGCAATCTAAGAGAGTGGCTGCACGCAGTCGCCTTTGCCGATGCAGTGCACGGCTATGCCGTCGGAGAGCAGGGAATAATCCTGCGCACCGACGACGGCGGCCAGACGTGGAAGGATCAGGAGAGCGGTTTGAAAACGAACTTGTTTGCGATCTCGATTGCCTCGCGCGATGACGTAATGATTGCCGGCGATCAGGGGCGGGTACTGGTAACAAAGAATGGCGGTGTAACGTGGGAAGCGCAGCCGACCTTAACCAGTTCGCCTTTGTTTGCAGTTGCCTATCACGGCGGCGCGAATGCCTGGGTGGCAGGACGCGGCGGCGCAATCCTGCGGCGCACCGAGGCCATTGCAACCGTTAAGATTCCAACTCCGAAGATTCCGCCAGTCTTGCGCGGCAATCCTAAACCAAACGGTCAGGACCGGCAAATCATTTTCGATGATGACGATATTCCGCGCGCCGCGCCGCCTGAAAAGAAACCGGTGAAGCCGTAAGCCTCGTAAAGGTCCATCAGAATAATCTCTGAACAACCGGGTCTCGAGGCCGGGTTCGTGCGCCTTTTTCCCCTCTGAGTTGGTAAACTCTCCGCAGGAATTTACTTAAATCACCTGAAAATCCGCGGCTCTCTGGGCACGGGCATTGCGATAAGTGGCGCGTCCTGTGTTGTCTGCTGGTCTCTAGGGTTAAGCAGGCGATACACTGACGGAGTCGAAAGGCGGACTCTAACCAATGGCGGAGAACACTCTGACAATTACCGACAATCGCACGGGCAAGCAGTACGAAATCGCGATTGAAAACGAAACGATCAAAGCGTTGGACTTGCGAAAGATCAAAGTTGCCGACGGCGACTTTGGCTTGATGACCTACGATCCTGCCTTTATGAATACGGCCTCGACCAAGAGCCGCATCACTTTTATCGACGGCGATAAAGGCATCCTTGAATATCGTGGATATCCGATCGATGAGCTGGCCGAGAAGAGCAGTTACCTGGAGGTTGCTTATCTGCTGCTACATGGCGAACTTCCGACCGCAGCGCAGTTGAAAGATTGGAACTGGAACATCACGCATCACACCTTCATCAACGAAAGCATCAAGAAAGTCTTAGACGGCTTTCATTACAACGCGCACCCGATGGGGATGTTCATTGCGATGCTGGGCGCCCTTTCGACTTTTTATCCGGATGCGAAGGACATCTTCAATGAAGAGAGTCGGTGGAAGCAAGTCTATCGACTGATCGCGAAAGTGCCGACGATTGCCGCGTTCGCCTATCGACACCGCATCGGCATGCAGTACGCGTATCCCGATAACGATCTCACCTACGAAGGCAACTTCCTGAACATGATGTTCAAGACGACGGAACTAACGTACGAACCAAATCCGGTGCTGGAGCGCGCGTTGAGTGTGCTCTTCATTCTACATGCCGACCACGAGCAGAATTGCAGCACCAATGCCATGCGCAGCATTGGCAGCGCGCACACTGATCCGTTTTCATCGCTGGCCGGCGCCGCGGCGGCGTTGTATGGACCGCTTCACGGGGGTGCGAACGAAATGGTTCTGAGAATGCTTAACGAGATTGGCTCGGTGAAGAACGTGCCCGACTACATCAAACGCGTGCAGGCCGGCGAGTTTCGACTAATGGGATTCGGCCACCGCGTTTATAAGAACTACGATCCGCGCGCGCGGATTATCAAAACAGTGGCGTACGAAGTTTTTGAAGTGACGGGCAAGGATCCGCTGCTGGATATCGCGTTGGAGTTGGAGCGCATCGCGTTGGAAGATGAATACTTCGTCAAGCGCAAGCTGTATCCGAACGTGGACTTCTACTCCGGAATCATTTACCAGGCGATGCGCTTTCCGGTCGATATGTTTCCGGTGCTATTTGCAATTCCGCGCACGTCGGGCTGGCTGGCGCAATGGGCCGAGATGCTCGATGATCCCGATCAAAAGATCGCGCGTCCGCGGCAGGTTTATCTGGGCGAACGAACAAGATCGTATGTTCCGATAGAAAAACGCGAGGGTAAGATTGAAACGGCGAAGGCGTAGTACTTATCGGCCGGTGGTGAAAACTCTGATTCGGCTATCAACGTTGATGGCAGTGTCAGAACCGCGAGCGATAGCGACCGGATCGCAAGGCTGCTTGGAAAGAAACGACCGTCTCCCGGTTTTCATAAGGCGAGTAGTTGATCCGGTCGCTACCGCTCGCGGTTCTGAAACGTAGTTAGCTCACCTTTGCCGGTGTTTCCAAAGCCGTAGTCAGACGTTTACCGCTCCCGCTTTGCAGTAAACTCATTGTGCCCATGTAGCCATAGCCGAAACAGAACAGCAGCAGAAAAGCAATCGGGCCCCACATATGCATATTCAAAGCGTAAGCAATCGCCAAAACAAAATAGACCGCGAAGCTCAGCTCCAACAGCGGCAGCCAACCATGCTTGCGTTTGTACTTCTTTCGCTTCCACGATTCGTCATCAAGCTTTTCCACGCGGTATTTTGGCGTACGCACGAAATCTGACTTGACGCCGGCCAGTGCTTCCAATACCGCGCGTGCATTCGAGAATGCCAAACCGATTCCCAGCCCCATCACCAAAGGCAAGTGCAGGAGCCGCCGGCCCCGCTTCTCATCGAGATACCAAACCGCCGTGCCGTAATAAAGCACGACCGAAACTGTCGAAAAGAAGAGCATCGGCAGGTCGAGGATCATGAGTTGATGCAGACCCTGGTTGTAACGCACCAGCAGCAGCGGAAACTGCATGAAACTGGCGACGATCATCAGCGGGTAACTTACGTTGCCCGTCAGACGAAAGAACATCTCGAGTTTCACCCACAGTGGCAAAGGCGCATACCAGATACGACGGTAGAGCTTGAACCAAACTTGCAGCACACCTTTGGCCCAGCGGCGCTGTTGTGCTTTGAAGGCATTAATCTCCACCGGAATTTCCGCCGGCGCTTCTTCGTCCAGCAGATAAATAAATCGCCAGCCCATCAACTGCGCGCGAAAACTCAGATCGGTGTCTTCCGTAAGCGTGTCGTGCTGCCAACCGCCGCTCATCTCGATCGCTTCGCGTCGCCAGATCCCGGCCGTGCCGTTGAAGTTGAAAAAGCCCCCGCTGCGATTGCGCGTGGTCTGCTCGACCACGAAGTGCCCATCGAGCATGATCGTTTGCAGACGTGTCAGCAGGTTGTACGAGCCGTTGATGTGGGCCCAACGCATCTGGGCGCAGCCAACAGTTCTGTCGGTGAAGTAATGGACCAGCTTGCGCAGGAAGTCCGGCTTCGGCACGAAGTCGGCGTCGAAGATTGCGATTAGCTCGCCTCTCGCCGTCTTCATCCCATTTTCCAGCGCGCCCGCCTTGAAGCCGGTGCGATCGTTGCGATGAAGGTAAGAAATGTCGAAACCTGCGCGCGCGTAGTGCTCGACCGTCGCCCGCGCAATGTTCACCGTTTCGTCAATCGAGTCATCCAACACCTGGATCTCCAGAAGTTCGCGCGGATAATCAATCTCGGCTACGGCCCTGACCAAACGTTCTACTACGTACATTTCGTTGAACAGCGGAAGCTGGACAGTGACCGTCGGCAACTTGCTTTCTGCGAACTGGCCTTTTGGCTTCGGCGGAAACTTCGAATAGCGCCAGAACTCGGCGACCAGCTTGACGCGATACACGCCATAGATCGCGAGCACGGCGAGAATGCCGAAGTAAATTATCAGCACTGTCCAATCAAACGCATCTAGTTGATAAAGCGAACTGATATTCGCCGCGGTCTTATAGTAGAACTCACAGAAGGAGTTGCCGGGGACGTCTATACAAAGATCTCCTGTAAGAGGGACCGGGCAGAACCAGCCGTGTTCAAGGCACTGAGTTGGAATAACGGTCGCGACGATCATCGCTAACATTTATTTTGATTCTCTGAAACTTTCGCCAAGCTGAGTCCGATTAAAACAAATCGGGCTGGAATTCTAACGTAGTCGAGCAGCCTCCTCAAAGCTGCGTTCTAATCCTCGGCATTCCTCTAAGCAATCCTCCGTGTCCTCTGAGGTCAACTATCGAGCAGAACAAACGAACGTTTCATCGCAGAGGGGGCAGAGGATCTCCCAGAGGATGCTGAGAAAAACCGGTCACCTGAAGTCAGCACTTAATCGTTCATATTGGAACCTGGGCCCGCCAAACTGACTTCGCCTTCCGTTCTAAACGTCTCAGGTGACCAAGAGCCTCGATTTTTCTTAGCAAATCTTCTTTACGATTGGCGGAACGACGATTGCCATCGCGCGAGACAGGTGCGGACGCCCTTTTCGCACCCTCACAAAAAAAATGACCCGAGAACGCCTGAACCAACTCTACGTTTGGCTGATCATCGCCGCCGGCGCAACGGTCGCGCTCTTTTCTGCACGTCACCTCCGGCTCGGAGTCATCGACATTCGCTTTCTGCTGCTGGCACTTGCGACCGTTCTAATTGGTCCGCGACTGAGCATTCAGATTCCGCGGGTCAAGGCCCACATCTCAGTCTCAGACACCTTTGTATTTCTCTCACTGCTGCTCTTTGGTGGAGAGACAGCCATCCTCCTGGCCACGGCTGAAGCGCTGTGCGCTTCATTGCGGATCGGCTGCAGGGTGCGCACATATCTGTTCAATGCAGCCGTGATGGCCTGCGCTACTTTTCTCACCGTGTGGACGCTGCGGCTCTTGTTTGGCGAAACGGCCACTTGGCGCGATCTCTATTCCCAAAACTATCTGATCGCGATCTGCGTGATGGCGGTCGTTCAGTATCTGGGCAATTCAATTCTGGTGGCGATCGGCTCTGCCTTGAAGGCCGGCGACAAGCTCTGGTCTTCCTGGCGGAAAAACTTTTTGTGGACATCGATCACGTATTTTGCCGGCGCGTATGCGGCCGGAATCATCGCGCGCGTCATTGGCAACGTCGGCTTCTTTGCTTTCGCCGCCACGATTCCGATTATCGCCATCGTCTACTTCACCTATTGCACCTACATGAAGAATGTCGCGAGCTCCGCCGCGCAGGCTGAGCAGGCCCGTCGTCACGTCGAAGAACTCAACCGCCATATCGCAGAGCAAGAGCGCATCAGTAAGGCGTTACGCGAGACTGAAGTGCATTTTCGCAACGCTTTTGATTATGCCGCGATCGGCATGGCGCTGGTTTCGCCCCAGGGCGGCTGGCTGCGCGTGAACCGGTCGTTATGCGATCTCGTCGGATACACCGAGCAGGAATTGCTCGAGTCTAACTTTCAGGCCGTCACGCATCCGGACGACCTCGGAAACGATCTAGCCAACCTCTATCGCCTGATGCAGGGAGAGACGCCGACCAGTCACGTCGAGAAGCGATACGTCCACCGACTGGGCCAAATCGTCTGGGCCCTGAACAGCGTTTCACTGGTGCGCGATTCTGATGACCAGCCCGCGCATTTCATCTTTCAGATTCAGGACATCACTGAACGCAAACGCGCCGAAGCGGCGCTGCAAAGCCTTTCCCTCGTGGATGAGCTTACCGGCCTTTACAACCGGCGCGGTTTCCTGGCCGTGACTGAACAGCATCTGGCTGCGATTCGTCGGAATCAGAAGATACCGGTAATTCTCTACGCCGATCTCGACGGATTGAAAGTGATCAATGACTCACTCGGCCATCAAGAGGGTGACCGGGCGCTGGTGAAGGCCGCTGACATTTTCAAAGAGACTTTCCGCAACTCCGACATTCTGGCTCGCATCGGCGGCGATGAATTTGTCGTACTGGCGGCGATCGGCCCGGAAGAAAGCGCCGAATTCCTGACCAATCGCCTACAGGAGAAATTCAAGGCCGCCAGCGCGCAATGGAATCATACGTACGATTTATCGGTTAGCGTCGGCCTCGCGCATTTTGACGACGACGAAGGACACTCGATTGAAGAGTTGATGGCTCTTGCCGACAGCGCCATGTACGAAAACAAACGCCACAAGCGTTCGCGTCACAACCTCACTCCTGAGTTGATCAGTCCCCGTATGGAAGCGGTGGCTTAGAGATTGGGTACGCAGGTATCTTGCCTGCCTTATCCACGGTTTGCCCGATGTTTCATAGATGAAGCAGTCAAGGCGCCTGTGGAGCGGATTGTTCTACACTTCAATCCACGCCGTCGGCTCTTTCGGAAATGAAAGCGTGATCTCAGTGTCGCCGGCGAACAACGGTGAACGTTCGCGCAGCGCACTCTCAGCGGTAATCTTCGCGAGATAAGGGTTATTCGCGCGTTGCGATAGATGCGCCAGGACGATGTGACGCGCCTGACCGTCAAATCCGTCGAGGAGCCATTCAGCGACGTCTTCATTAGACAGATGGCCGAGCCGCGAAAGAATCCGCTGCTTCAGTTCCCACGGATATTGCTCGACTGTCTTCAGCATGTCGCGGCTGTGATTCGATTCAATCACGATCGCCGCGCAACCGCGAAGCCTCTCCGTCATCAAAGTCGTGATGCGGCCAAAGTCCATCGCTGTGGCGACCTTCACTCCGTCATGGGTGGCGGTAAAGCCGAAATTGTCGACCGCATCGTGCGGCACCGTGAACGGATGAAAGTCGATCTCGCCGATACAGAAGTCCCGGCCTGAATCAATCTCGACCACGCGATCACGCAACGCACAAAGGCGCTTGCGCGGCTCGTCATTCGCGATATTTCGCTGTTCGCCAACGTATGCGTCGCGGGTCTTCTCTGACATAAAAACGGGGCAATCGAGATCCTTCATCAGCACGCGCAGGCCGCCCGCATGATCGCCATGCTCGTGAGTGATTAGAATGCCGTCGAGCGAGGCTGCGTCTTCACCGAGCAGAGACATCCGGCGCGCAATCTCGCGCGCGCTCAAACCAGCGTCAACCAACACGCGCGTGCCGTTGGCGGCCAACAGCACCGCATTGCCACTCGAGCCGCTACCGAGGACACTGAACTTCATTGTGATCCAGTATCAAAGAAGAACCATTTTCCATTCATCATTTTTCATCTTAACTCCCTCTCCCTTTGGGAGAGGGTTGGGTGAGGGCTTAGCTTAGAACAAGACAGACCCCTCTGTTTTTCTTTTTCTACGCTTTGCACCCTCACCCCTAGCCCCTCTCCCAGCGGGAGAGGGGAATAGAAATGAGAAATGAAAAATGTTTCAGATTTCCAAACGCGATCGATCCACCGCAAATCCATTCAACTTGCCCAGCGCTCCCAGCGCCAACTCCTCGGTGGTAAAGCAGTCTTGCGCGACGCGCTGCATATCTTCTTGAGTGACCTTTTCAATCGATCGAATGATTTCATCCGGCGGAATCCTTCGCTGATGAATAATTTCCTGCCGCGCCAGAGCCCCGACGCGCGCGCTGGAAGATTCCAGGCTCAGCAGCACCGAAGCAATCGCCTGCTCCTTGGCCAATTGTAGTTCGTCGTCGGGGATGGGCTCGCGCACCGCGCGGCGCAGTTCCTTGAGTGACAAGTCGACGACCTGATCGAGATTCGCCGGTGATGTGCCCGCGTAGATTGCGAACATGCCGACGTCGGTGAAGGTGTTGCCGCCCGCGCCAATCGAATATGCCAGCCCGCGCTCTTCGCGAATCGCTTGCCACAGACGGCTGGAGGTGCCGCCTCCGATCACCGTGCCCAGCATGCTGGCCGCGTAACGGTTGTTGCTTTTCGCCGAAGGCCACGGCGCGGCGATGATCAAATGCGCTTGCTCCAGGTCTTCTTTGCGCTCGATCAGAATCGGCGCGGCTGGTTGCGGCGAGAACGGAACCGTTGCCGGAGGCTCCGCCCCATTGCCGCTATCGCCGAATGTTTTTGTGGCGAGTTCGATCAGTTGCGCATGCGAGATATTTCCCGCCGCCGCAATGACCAAATTACGCGGCGAGTAGTTATGCGCATGAAAGTCCGTCGTGGTTGCATGATCGAACAGCGCCACAGTTTCCGCCGTTCCTTCGATCGGCCGTCCCAGCGAATGATCGGGAAAATACGCGGCGTGGAATAGTTCTGTAAGCAGTTCGTCCGGCGTGTCCTCTATCATCTTCATCTCTTCGATGATCACTCGCTGCTCGCGCAGCAAATCGTCCTGATCGAAGCGCGGATTCGAAATCAAATCCGACAGCAGATCGAAAGCCGGCACCAGCGCCGTATCGATCATCTTAATTGCAAACCCAGTAATCTCGTGCGCCGTGTAGGCATCCAAATGTCCGCCCAGCCGGTCCGATTCCGAAGCAATCTGGTGCGCTGATCGCCGTTGCGTCCCCTTAAATAAGGCATGCTCGATGAAATGATGAATCCCATTCAGCGCCGCCGCCTCATGCCGCGACCCCCGCCGCACCCAAACCCCCAGACTCACTGACCGCAACCCCGGCATATGCTCCGTCATAATCGTGAGACCATTCGGGAACCGCGTCGTTTGCACTTGATCAATCATAGCTTGAGTTGGAGAAATCGCGCCGTCGTGTCTTCAGTAGTCCATCGTAACACGACCAAAACAGGCATCCAAAATAGGCCATTATTGTGACCTGTCGGAGGGCTCATAGCGTTGAGGCCCGGCCTGGGCGCTGACCGCGGTCAGTGCGGGAAGTAGCGTCACGTCAGGTTGGAGACGAAATTCTGGTAGTCGCCGACGAACTTGTCCCATCCAAATCCCAAAGCCGTCCTTGACAGCGACGCGCGCCGTAGCTGAGAATTACAACCATTCAGACGGGTGAAGGTCTCCCTTGCCCGGGCGGGATTTGAGGTTTTGGAAAAATTAGTCTTTGGGCCCGCTCAGGCATCTTAATGGACAACGCGGAGAATCGAACGAACGTTGAAATTGGCAATCGACCTTTCGTTCTAAACTTAAGACTCGCAACTCTATGCGATCGCCCGGAGGTCCGGCCACAATGAAAACTATCTTTAGATTTGGCACGCCGTTGGTGACTTTGGCTTTGATCGTAGCGATGAGCGCTACTTCGAGCCCGGCGAAAGGCACCCGCGGCCTGGCGACTATCACTGGAACAGTTCGTGACAACCGTGGGCTGCCGTTGGGGGGCGCGGTAATTCAATTACTTCGGGACGGCGCGAACCAGCTCGTCAAGCAAACTTACACGGCGGCGAATGGAAGCTTCGCGCTAAAGATTCCGGCTGGGCGTTACTCGCTAAAAGCAATTGCTCAGGGATTCAGCGAGGTCGTGTTCTCGTCGGTTCAAGTCAATCCTTCCGCAGAAATTGCCTATCGCTTCAATCTGGAACCCGCCAGTTCCGCCAAGACACTCGTTAATCAACGCAACGATAAGGACAATGTAAAGTGGACGCTGCGATCCGTGCAGAGCCAGCGTTCGATCTTTCAGGCCAAGGAAGGCCAGGACGCGACTGTAGCCGCGGTCGAAAATTCGGAGCAGGCTGCTAAGGAAACAGCAGAAGCGACCGAGGGGCTGCGGACAGATGAGAAAGGTAAAAGTAGGACACAGGGAGTTGTCGAAACCTACTTTGCCAGCAGCGAGAGTGCGTTTGCGCCCGGCTACGAAGGAGTGAACTTCGCGGTGGCGATGCCGGCATCAGAGCGCATTGATTTGATTTTCGCGGGCCAGAGCGGCGTTGGTGAAGGCGCGCCGCAACGTTTCGAGGCTACGGCGCGATTGCGTTTGGACAATCGGCATCGACTGAATTTATCCGGTGGCGCCGCGCGGCTGTTTGCAGTCCTCGATGGCAAACCCAACGAGAAACACGCGATGAGCCAGATGTCGGTGCGCGCCGTAGACGAATGGATTGTGCGCGACGGCGTCGTGGTGGTTATGGGTTTGGATTATTCGCGCTTTCTCGGCGCGGGCAATGCAGCTTCGCTCAGTCCGCGATTGGGAATTCAATTTGATGCCAACGCGCGCACGCGTGTGAAAGCTGCGTATGCTCCAGGCGGTAACGAGACGGAGCAGCAGAGCGCCGCGAGTTTCGAAGACGGCGATGTGGTTTTCAAACGCGCGGCTAATCAACCGGTTGCGTTTGTCGGAGGACGCGCGGTGATGGGCCGGAGCCGGCGGCTGGAATTCGGCGTCGAGCGCGAACTCGATAATCGTTCCCGCGTGGAAGCAACCGCTTTTCTGGATATGACCAGTGGGCGTGGAGTCGGTCTGATGGCGATGCCGCTTTCAGCTTTTTCCGGAGACACTGCCGCGGCCATCATGAACGTCAGCAATCAGGAAGGCTCAGCCCGTGGACTGCGCTTAATTTATTCGCGGCGGCTGAATCATGTATGGAGTGCGGCTGCCGGTTATTCGTTCGGACGCGGACAGAAGCTTTCACCAAACGGATTTACTAATCCGGCAGATCTCTTCAATAACGGATTTTTCCAGACCGCCGCGTTCCAGTTTGCCGGCGACTGGTCATCAACCGGCACGCATGTGCAGACGGTGTTTCGATTCTCGCCGCAGGCTACCGTATTCGCAATCGATCCGTTTGCCGGCCGTTTGGCGGTTTACGATCCTTCGCTCAGCGTTCAGGTCTCGCAGGACCTGCCGAGGTTTGGATTGCCGGTGAGGGCCCAGGCGATCATCGACGCGCGTAATCTGCTCGATTTTCAATCCCGGATCAATAACGGTGAAAGGCTTCTCGAAGTTGGTCCGAACGGTCGCTCGCTCCGTGGAGGAATCTTAGTCAGGTTCTGAACAAGGAAGCGGCACGACGTTACAGCCAAATCGTTCCCGCATTCCCAATGAGCAAGCCCCTGTCTTTTCCGAAATCTCGGACGAGTACGAAAACTTGGACTTGTGTCAGCCTTGATTTCAAGTCGCGGGGTTCCTGAGAAAACGCTGAACTGGCGCAGAGACGACGATTCTTCGCGAAAACGTCCACGAGCTATTGCGGCGGCGAGAATAGTTCGAGTTGGAACATCGGTTGCCTCAAGTAAACTCGGTTCTGTGTGCATGAATTTAGGAGACTCCATCTCCCTTTGGGAAAGAGTTGGCGAAAGGGAGTTAGCGTAGCTCCAGAACAGGCCCTCATTTAACCCTCTCCCAGCGGGAGAGGGAAAAGGATTCCGAGCATGAAAGGTTCAGTGGTAACGGGCAAGACGTGGCTGCTGCTAATCGCGGCGGCGCTGTTGATTGCCGCGGGCGCCCTGAACTTTTCGCAGCGTCTGCGTCATAAGCCGCCGCCGTGGGATGGCGTCACCTGGGTCGATTCCGGCCAGGGCGTCCTCGCCAAGACGATCGAGCCAGGATCCGCAGCCGCCAGAGCGCGGTTGATTCCCGGCGATCACCTTCTCGCTGTAAGCCCAGGTGGTCGGAGGTGTGAAGAGATCACCAACGGACTGAGATGCGAGCAGATCGGTTCGGCCAGGGACGTCCAAATCTATCTCGAGCAAGCGCGGGTCGGCGGCGAGATTCATTACTTTATCGAACGTCCTTCCTTTCCCGCGGAAACCCGTAACTACTATGCCGATCTCGATAACCTGGGATCGATTCCGAATTGGACTTCGCGCGATCTTTACCTCAATCTGATCGGGCTGGTGTATCTCTGCGTCGGCTTGTTTGTGATTTTCAAGCAAGGTGGCCGCTCGCCGTTCGTGCTGCACTTTGCCTCGCTCTGTCTGGCGGCGTATGTCTTTCACTTCTATACGCCGATTGGAACTTACAAAGACCTGGATTTGGCAATTGCTTTTCTGCGCAGTGCCGGCCTGATTATGTTCGCGCCGTTGTTCCTGCACTTCAGCGCGATCTATCCCGTTCGTTATCACCTGTTCGAAGACCGCCGTTGGCGCAATGTGTTGCTCTATTTGCCGGCCTTCGTCTTGCTCTGCCTGGCAACGGCGGTATTTCTGCGCGACCAATTAGTTAAGGTCGTTCCGCGCGAGCTGCTCAACTATTCGCCGGAATTCGTCCTCAGGTTCTACAAGGCCGCGTTTATTCATTTCACGATCGCTTTAGTCGCCAGCGCGGCGTTGCTCATTCGGCGTTTCGTGATCAGCAAGAACACCGTCGCCCGACAACAGTTGAAATGGGTCGTTTGGGGATCGACGCTGGCGATTGCGCCATTTGTTTTGCTTTACGCGGCGGGTTACATCATCGGTGTAGACACGGCCAGCGGATTAACCGAGGTCGCCGTGCTGCCGCTGATCTTGATTCCACTTTCGCTCGGCTATTCGGTGGTGCGCTACCGGCTGATGGACGTGGAGCTGGTCGTCCGTCGGGCGGCAGTTTATGCGTTGACCACGCTTACCATTGCGCTGGCGTTGGGTGCGGTTGTCTACTTTGCGGGTTCTTACGCGTTTGGCGGCAGCGTGGCTTCTTCGGGAGAGATCATTACTTTACCTCTAATTTTTTCAGTTGCAGCAATGGCGTGCATTGTGATGATTGCGGCCCCGATTAAGAACTTTTTGCAGGAGAGAGTCGACCGAATCTTTTATGGCCAACGCTATGATTTGCGCCGCAGTCTGCTCGATTTTGGCCGCACGATTTCAGCCACCACGGCCCTCGATCCGCTGCTCGATTCGTTAATCGCGCATTTGCGTGACGTGATGAACGTCGAGCGGCTGGCCATCTTCATCGAAGACGAGCGCGAAGCGTCGGGATATCGCGTCGCGGCCAGCGCCGGCCTGTTATCGCCGATGCAAGTACCCAACGACTTCCGCGACATGATTCGCACGCGTTCGGCCGAGACCGGCATCGTGCGCGCCGACGATCTCGAGATGGCCGCCGAACGCAACGGCTTTGTCCGGCGCGTGCTGCATTACTACGTGCCTTGCGTCGTGCGGGGGCGAATGGTAGCGGTCATTGGATTGGGCCGGTCAGGCGATGGCGCTTTGCTGTCTTCCGAAGACGTCGAAATTCTGCGGATGGTCTCCGGCTACATCGCGGTGGCGATCGAAAACAGTTTGCTCTATCAGGAGCAGCAACAGCGCGCCGCGGAACTCGAGCTGCTCAAGGAATTCAACGAGTCGATTGTCGAATCGATCAATGTTGGCCTGATGGCAGTCGATCTCGATGGCCGGATCACGCGCCTGAATTCAGCGCTCGAAGAGATCTTTTCCCTGGCCCGCGACGAAGCAATCGGCGGGAAGGTTGAAGAGTTGTTTGCCGAAGATTTCGCCGACACGCTTCACCAGGTCTTGGGTCCCGAGGGTTGGTATTTGCGGCAGACGCGCCAGATTTACAAACTGCACACGGCCACTCGCGCGGGGCGGTCGCTGGTGCTAAACATCGCGCTGGCGCCGCTTTGGGCCGAGTCGGATGAACAAACCGGCGCGCTGGTGGTTTTCGAAGATGTCACTGAGCGGCTTCAGTTGGAAGAGCAACTACAGCAGCGCGAGAAGCTTTCGTCCATCGGCTTGCTGGCAGCGGGCGTGGCCCACGAAGTCAACACGCCGCTCACGGGCGTGTCGTCATACACGCAGATGCTGCTCAACATGTTGCCGGAAAACGATCCCAAGCATGCTTTGCTGCAAAAAGTACATCGCCAAGCCGATCGAGCGACCGAAATTGTCAACAACCTTTTGAATTTCTCTCGCACAGGCAGCGCTGCCGAGTTCAATGGAATCGACATTCACCGCGTGCTTGATGACACACTGCAATTGCTCGAGCCTCAGTTGCGTCGCAGCCAAATCGAAATCATTCGCGAATACGCCGATAATTTGCCGCAAGTTTACGGAAACTCAGTCAAGCTCCAGCAAGTCTTTACCAACCTGATCCTCAACGCGCGCGATTCGATCGCCAATGGTAACGGCCGGATTACGCTCGCGACCCGAAACGGTGATGATGATGGTTTGGTCTCAGTCGAAGTTGGTGATAACGGCGTTGGCATAGCTCCTGAAAACGTCGTAAAGATTTATGATCCATTCTTTACTACTAAAGGCGTCGGCCGCGGCACCGGCCTGGGCCTGGCCGTGACTTACGGCATCGTGCAGGAACATTCGGGTCACATAAGCGTCGCGAGCACGCCCGGTCTCGGCACCACATTTCGCATCACACTTCCAACCAGCGATCCGCGCGCCCGTCTGCAAGCTGTGGCGTTGTAGCGGCATGGACTTCGTCCGCGTTGCTAGTGGATTGCCAAATCGTTTCGGTGATAATCTCAACGTCATCGTACAAGCGGAATAGAGTTGCGCTCATACACAAACTTGAAGTCTGTGCTACTTGATCATGGCGAGAAAAGGTTCAGTACTGGTCGTCGACGACGAAGAGATCATGCGCGACGTGCTCGAGACGTTGCTTTCGCCTGAGGGCTATCGCGTCGACCTGGCCAAGACCGGCGAAGAAGGCTTGGACGCCTATACGCGTCGTTCTTACGACGTAGTGTTGCTCGACGTGTCGATGCCGGGCATAGGCGGCCTGCGGGCGCTCGAAGAATTTCTGAAACTCGATGCTGAGGCGGTGGTCGTTATGATCACTGCGTACGCGACCTTCGACACCGCGATCGCTGCCTGGGAGAAAGGCGCGTTCGGCTGCATTCGCAAGCCGTTTCAGAACGAACACATCAGCGCGACAGTGGCCGCGGGCATCAGGCGGCGGCGCAAAGAAGAAGAGCGACGTTCGCTGCGTCAGGCGATGAGCCGCGAAGTCGACCGCGGCGCGATCATAGGCCGCTCAGACATCATGCAGGAAGTTTTCCGGCTGGTCGAACAAGTCGCGCCCGCGCGTTCTACGATTCTGATCACCGGCGAGAGCGGCACCGGTAAGGAGTTGATCGCCAAAGCGATTCACGAATCAAGCCCGCGCGCCAATCGTCCGTTTGTTACCGTCAACAGCTCGAACATTCCCTCCGAACTTTTGGAGTCCGAACTCTTCGGCCACACCCGCGGCGCGTTTACCGGGGCTATCGCCGCCAAGAAAGGTTATTTCGAAGTTGCCGACGGCGGGTCGATCTTCCTCGATGAGATTGGCGACATTCCGCCCGAGACCCAGGTGCGTCTGCTGCGCGTGATTCAGGAGCGCGAGTTCACGCCGCTGGGCGATACTACGCCACGGCGCGTCGACGTGCGTATCATCGCGGCGACGAACATCGATCTGAAAGAAGCCGTGCGTCAGGGCACGTTTCGAGAGGATCTGTATTACCGTCTGGCCGTGGTGCCGATTGAGTTGCCGCCCTTGCGCGACCGCCGCGAAGACGTGCTGCCACTGGCCCAGCATTTCGTCCGCAAATACAACGAAGAAAATGGACGCCAAGTCTCGGAGCATGTCGCGCCGGAAGTGCTTTCATTACTCGAAAACTATTCCTGGCCCGGCAACGTGCGCGAGTTAGAGAATACCGTCGAGCGCGCTGTAGTGATCGCCCCCGGCGACGAAATCACCCGCGAGTGCCTGCGCCCGGAAATCGCCGACCCGCAAGCCGCGCGCGCCGTCGCCCGCGCCGGCGCCGGCGCCTCCTCTGGAATCGATGTCGCCCACGGCGTAAACTTCTACGATGAAGTGCGCCGCTTCGAAATCGATTTAATCCGCCGCGCCCTGGATCAAACCGGCGGCCACCAGTCCCGCGCCGCGCGTCTGTTGGGCATGAATCCGACGACCCTGAATTCGAAGATCAAAACCTACAACATCAATCTGCGAGCGTAAGGACTGCGACACAATCTTTAAAGATTGCAATGTTTAAACGGCTGGTTGTGCAGCTGCACTTATGCCCTTGCATTCTTTATCTCACTTCTCTTTCTGGCCGCATCGTTTAGCGCTCGCACCAGAGCGCCTTCCGAGCAAAGCTGAAAAGCCTTCAATGATTTTCGAACGGGCGGCAAGGGCATAAAATAATCATTAGTTGGGGAATGAAACCAGAGACTGACTACGTTGAGCGCCGGCAATTCAAGCAAGCGAAGGTCAAAATCGTCTTTCCGCAGCTTCTTTGAAACGCTGGCGCGGCGTATGCCTTCAACTGTGGTTTGCACGAACGGAGAATCGCTGGCGTGGGTAAATTCCAACGTTTTGTTACTTGAGTTGAGAGCCACTCCGACGCTAAGCACCGGCTGAGTCTTACGCATGATGATGTAGCGCCAACCCGAAAACGTTGCACCTTTTGCAACCTGACCGGCAATTAGATGTTTCATTCCGAGGAAATAGACTGCGTGTGGTAGAGTCATCGATAGTTCACCGGGTCGAACACCCCATATCGCGTCATGAGTGCTGGTTCCTGGCTGTCTCGCGAGCCGGTTCAGGCCAGCGACAACAAGGTTCGAAA
>QHXG01000734.1 GCA_003222845.1 Acidobacteriota bacterium
GACGACGTCGGTTTGGGTTACCTCCGTTTGGGCCAATCCGCGACGACGCTTTCAGGCGGCGAGGCGCAGCGCGTGAAACTCGCCGCGCATCTGTCCAAACGCGCCGGGGCGCGTTCGCTCTACATCTTCGACGAACCGACGACCGGCCTGCACTTTGACGATATCAATAAGCTGTTGGCAGCTTTCCGCGCATTAATCGGCGCCGGCGGATCGCTGTTAGTGATCGAGCACAACCTCGACGTGATCAAAACCGCAGATTACATTATCGACTTGGGACCTGAAGGCGGGGACGCAGGCGGATACGTTGTCGCAACCGGGACGCCGGAAGAGATCATGCGTGTGAAAGAATCTCACACGGCAAAATACTTGCGCGAGCATTTGACGCGCTCAAATGGCCACAGAGTGTGAGTTCCCTAACTTGATGCGATCCATTGGGCCAATCGTTTTTTCAGAACGCCTAATCGGGCTGCTGAAATCTGACCGATTGAGCCGGTAAAGATTGAATCCGAAACGACGGCTAATCTCGTGAGGCGAATCACGCTGCCAGTTTTCAATCCCGTCTTTGCGAAGTCCGCATCGTTTATGTTGATGACCTCGTCAACTCTGGGAACAGCTTGTGTGATTTGCGTTGAGATCGTACAGACGAGCCAATCATGACGACCCGAAGGCAACGGCGCGATTAAAAGAGCTGGACGTAATTTCCCGGGGAGCAAATCCGTTTGCGGAAATCTGAACAGTACGAGTTGCCCTGACTTCTGCACTGCCAGGTTTCTTTCAGATCCGCTTCGCTGTATTCGAGCGAGTCTTCGTTCTCCAGCCCCTTCATCGCCTGGGCCAAAGAAAACTTCGTCCACTCGGCTTCCTCGCGAGCGTCTTCGCGTTGCGCAACTCTCTGCGCGAGGAAGTCAATGAAGTCTAAGACTTCGCGCTGCAGCCGCGGTGGCAGCATCTGTAGTCGGTTAGTGATTTGTTCCATCGCGCTCATGGTTTCAAGGTTACTTCAAATGAATAATGTTTGTCAGCTATCGTCAGAAACCATGAGAAGTCTTAAGCGCCACTGCCAGCGGGAAAGGGCAAAAGCAAGAGTCTAAAAGTCCTCAGCGAACAGCAACAGCTCGATACCCTCCGTCGTAGTCGCGACTGTCAAGTGAGACCCGGTCGCGAATCGCTGAGCGCAAGCGGGTGGCAGAGAAGAACCACGACCCGCCACGCAGCATCCGGTTAATGCAGTAGCGGTTTTGGAGAATGGTGTTGGGGGAAATCATTCGGCTGAGACGGCAATTCCGATCTGATTATGAGTTGTCGGGGCTCGCGAAGCCGAGAACCACGGCATGTGACCGCATATTAGCGAAGTTTTGCCGGATACGCGAGAGTATTCCGGCCTGCTGGATACGGAATCGTCGCGGCAGCTTGTGAGAATGTAATTTCATTTACCCCGGCCTTCGTCTTATACTTTCAATATGCTTCAGGAAGAGAATCTTGCCGGCAGGATTCAATCGCTGGCCCTTAAGTCAGAGGAGACTGTCGAGCTCCCGCCGATACAGCTAACGTCCGCTCAAGTCACCGCAGAATTCGAAGAGGATCTGGTTGACCGGCCAGAGCTAATTGCGACTCTTCAGCGAGGCAGCGTTCTTAATCCTGTACGAGAATCTCCACAGGAAAACATATTCTCTGTGGACGGACCAACGAAGAACTTCTGGATAAAAGTGCTTCACTCACGTGGGGATGTTAGTCGCATCGAGCGAGTGCACATAATCGGAGTTGCCCGCCGCGGCTCCAAGACCCAGCACATAGAGCTCGACTGATGCCTGTTACCACGCGCCAGCTTCTCCGGCTGATTCATGTCATCGAACAGCGATTCGACCTCACCAATCGGGAAAAGGAAGAGTTACTTTCAATTCTTGACGATCCGTCGGAAGCGGATGAAGCGTTGGTGTCCGGCTATTTCGATTGGCTTTTTCCGCGTGCGACCGTAAAGGTCTCGTCAAGTGACGGAGCGCAAAAGTGGGAGCTACAGATTGGACCTCATGCGCAGATTGAAGCGGTTCTCGACAATATCCATTTGGATGACTTGATCTATCTGTTTCAGCGGTTCCTGGACAAAGTGCAAGCTCACGAGGTGGAACTCGTTGAGACTAAGTACGTGATCACCGGTAGCAACGCTCGCCAACAATTGATCAGCATAGTAGTCTTCGTGAGAGACGATCTTACGGCCCGAGTCGCAACAACCTATCTGGGTCGTCCGCTAAAGTCCGAAAGGGGCGTACGCTTTCACATCTGAAACACTCAAAGGTTCAAACGATGAACGTTACCGATCAGCGTTACTTCAAACGATGGCTCAACGAACTGGGCGAACTGAATCCCGAAAAACTGTGGCAAGAGTTGGTCGCTACTAACGAGCTGCCGGTGATTGATTTTTCCAATGCAGTATCAGCGGTCTACGCAACCAAATATCGAAGGAAACCCGATTGATTTTAACAGCTATCTTGGTTCGGGCCGAGGTATTGTTCAGGCCAGAGACCGGAGGGGCGATGTCGGCGGATAGGTCGTGGCGACCGGAACGCCGGAAGATATTATGCGCGTGAAAGAGTCATACACTGGCCGCTACTTGAAACAGCACCTCGCCACGTCGAATGGACACGCCATGAAAGGTTAGCGAAGGGCGGCGGTGCCGCTTGAGTGGTGCCGTCTGGCTCTGCACGGGTCGATCAGAAAGCACAACCGTAAGTCTTCAACGTCGCAGCCTGCTGGGCTGCTTGTTTACAAGCTGAGGCGAGCGTCGCCCTGCCTTGCGGATTCGCGGCGAGTTTCCGCCATGATTCGCGCCACTGTTCCAACACATTCCGGTACTGAGCCCGCGCAGCTTCCGGCACCTTCTTAGAAACACAGGCATCGTACTTGGCGATGAATTCGTCACACTCCGGCACGCCTATTTTTTCCCCGCCATTAGTCATGGTGGTCTCAGGGGTCGAGGTTGGTTTGTTGGAGTTCGAGTTCGAGTTTAATGACACACTCCTGCTGCTCAACGTTGACCTGGTTGACATCATGAACCATATCGGAGTCAAACCGACGGCCAGGAGTACCAGAGCTACGGCACCGAGAACCGGTGTTAAGCCCCATCGCCGCTGGCGCGGTGAGCTCGCCGGTGCGGATGATGAAAACTGAGAAGCATAAACCTGAGGAGGCGCGGGAGTCCTAATAGTCTCCGGCATCGGCGACGCGCCCAGATTCGGCGCCGTCGGCGGCGGTAATGCGACTTCCGTTGGTCGCGCCGGAGGTGTGGCTACAGTTGGCACGTCGGCCGCGCCGCCGAATGTCATCGCCCCGGACCGACCGGCAACAGTCTCGCCTATTGGAATCTGCGTCAGAGCGCCGGGATAGATGCGATAAAAATAAAGCCGGTCGATTTCCTGCGGCGGCAAACCCTCCGCGGGATTGCGCGGCAGTGGTTCTTCCCAGTACGTCGGCAGAATGAAATTTGGACGGCGCAGAGAGATCGCATAGTCGATCTCACTCGCGACTTCCGACGAGCGCATTGAATTGCTCGACCAAAAAAGCTGGAACATATCTGCGCCGCGAATCAAACGCTGAACGCCTGCGCGACGATCTTCTCCCGGTTCCAGATGCGTGCGATCGATCAGATATCGCGAACCGAAGATCGGCGCGACGTGGGCCAACTCGGCTACGACTTGCGCGTCCTTGTCCGAGTAAGCGGCGAAAATTTGCCGCAAACGCCGCGCGCTTTGCGCCATCTCAAGCGAAATCTTTTCCGCTGAAGACAGGGCGCTGCTATCCACGGTGATAGACAGTGCGACTTCGGCGATGATGATGCTGCCCAGAAAGACTGTGAGCTGCCCACTGAGCGTTTGCCCGTCGATATCGCGCGACGCCCACATGTCGAACTCTTCGCGATGGACGCTTTTTCGCCAATTGAAGCTGCGACGCGCAGGGCTGAAGGTGACGCCGGGAACGACTGGCACAAAGGTGAGTTCTCC
>QHXG01000728.1 GCA_003222845.1 Acidobacteriota bacterium
ATAAGAGCAGTCAGCAGCAGGGAGAGCGACCGCTCTGCAAGCTTCAGCATGAAACGAGTCCCTCCTTCCAATCTGGTGTGGTTCAAGTTAGAACTCGAGTCTCAACATGAACTGTAGCTTCCGCGGCCCACCGATGCCGGTGACCCCGGGGTTGAGCACGTTCGTGATCCGCCCAAAAGTAGAGGCCGAAGAGATATTGGCCGCCGGATTGGCAAAAATCGGATGATTGAGAAAATTGAAGGCCTCAGCGCGAAAACTCACGCCCACATGCTCGGTGATGGGCGTCCGCTTTTCGAGCCCCAGGTCCATCTCCCAATACCCGGGACCGCGTGCAATGTTACGCCCTAAATTCCCCCAGGTGTTTTTCGCCGGGACGGCAAACGCGGCGAGATTGAACCAGTTGCTGATCGTCTGGACTGCCGGGTAGATCGATACGCCGGGAACCAAGTTAGGCCGCTGATTCTTGTTATTTCCATCCAGCATGTCCGATGCTTTTCGGGTGACGGTGATGTTCACCGGCAGACCGGTCCTCGCGGTTACAATCCCACTCGCCTGCCAGCCACCGATCAGTTTGCCCATCACACCCTTGCCGTTCCAATACCTCCGGCCCGGTCCAATCGGAAGCTGGTAAACCGAATTGATTGCGAGCGTGTGGCGAACATCAAAGTTCGCGTTGCTGCGGTCACAGGCGCGGCACGAAGCGATTTCCACCTGAGCGGTTTCGCCCGTCCCGACCGAGCCATCAGTAATGGTATGGGACCACATATACTGCGTCTGCCACAACCATCCGCTGGTAAAAGAACGTTCGAGTGACACCTGGAGCGCGTGGAAGTTGCTGTTGCTGTCATTATATTTGATTTGAAACTGCCCGAACTGCGGGAGAGGACGTTTTTTCGTGGTCGGATCGAGGAGATTCACCTGACGGGCGCCAAACAGCTTATGTCCTTCGCTGCCGACGTAACCGACCTGGCCGATAAAGCGGTGCGGTAACTGCCGCTGGATCATGAAATTCCAGTTTTCGTAGTAGCCATCCCGGCGATGCACGTCGATTCCCTTGGGGCTGGCGCCTTGAGCTTTGAGCTTCGCCAGAAAGGGAGTGATCG
>QHXG01000729.1 GCA_003222845.1 Acidobacteriota bacterium
CGCTGCTATTGCTGCCAATCTCTTTGACCTCGTTAACGTCCGCCGCGTATTGATCGCTTGTCAAAGCTGGCGGTCCCAAAGGTCTGAATTGATCTGGAGAACTCATCGCCCACGGAGTCATGTGCGCCCACTGTGGCAGTGCCCCCGGCAAAAACCTGGGCGGCGTGGGTCGCCATTGTCCGACATCAGTTCCGCCAAAAAATGGTGGCGGCGGCGGCGTGAAACCGTCGGTGCTGCGCCAAGCCAGAATGTCATCGCCGACTTGTTGCCCCCACTCGATGCCGCGAGCAATCGATTGACTGTTCTCGACAGCTTCTTCGGAAGCGATCGAATTCAGCGAAGCATCACGCTGCGCGTCGAGTGTGGATTTCTGCGACGGAAACAATTTAACTAAGGTGGCGTAAGCCGCCTGAATAGCAGCGGCGCGGCGCGATGCCCCCGGCGGCGCGTCAAAGTCCACGTGAATCGGCGTGTAGCGACGCTCGATTCCATTGACCGCGTCAAACATCGCGACGTGCATGATGGCTAACACTCGCGTCGACACGACGGGTGAAGTTTTGGCGGTCAAGAGCGCTTGCTGCGCGTTTTGGTTCCACTCAGTGACCACGTCTGCTCTTGCGAAACTGCTCATGGCAATGACGAGAGCCACAACGGCGAGCCACAATTCGAGTTTTCTCTTCATATCTATCCTGTTCATCATAAACCTCCGGTTGTAAGCGAATGTTTTTCTACGAGGAGACGTTCATTGACCGTAGACTGCGGGCAGAGACCTTGCTTGGCCCACGACGCCCCACTAAAATGTCTGTGGCGAGAGCGACAACGGTTTGTTTATTAACTCTTTTGCCGCCTCTATCCCCTAAGGCGTGAACGAAGCGGAAAAACGCTAACGGCAGCAGAAATTTTTTACGCCTTACCCGACGGTCTATCAGAACGCAGGCAGAAGTAGTCGCTTCTGCGCCAACCGCTCGCTGGATCGGCATGCAGAAAGATTCCCCACAGGAAATCACGCAGCTTCTGGTGGCGTGGAGTGACGGCGACGAGTCGGCACTGGCAAGATTGACGCCGCTTGTCTACGACGAGCTGCACCGCCTCTCCCATCACTACATGAGCGGCGAGCGTGCCGGTCACACTTTGCAAACAACCGCATTGGTCAATGAGGCTTACGTCCGGTTGATTGACTGGAAGAATGTGCGTTGGCAGAACCGCGCGCACTTTTTCGGCGTCTCGGCCCAGTTGATGCGGCGGATTTTGGTGGATTTCGCGCGGTCGCATGGCTATGAGAAACGCGGCGGCGGAACGCGGCCAGTCACATTAGATGACGCAGCCTTTGTCGTCGATTCTAAAGGCACGGACATGGTCGCGCTCGATGACGCGCTCAATGCGCTCGCCGAACTCGATGCGCGCCAAAGTCGCGTCGTGGAGTTGCGGTTTTTCGGAGGATTGACGAACGAAGAGGCCGCCGAAGTATTGAAAGTTTCGGAAGCAACGGTCAGGCGCGACTGGAGTCTTGCCCGCGCCTGGCTCCATCGTGAACTGGCAGCGGCAAGGAGCTAAGAGCAAAGCACAAAGAATTAAGATAGTACTCGTTCGCTCTTGGCCCTTTGCTCTTAGCCCTTTGCCCGATTATGACGCCCGAACGCTACCAACAGATTGGTGACTTGTACCACGCCGCATTGGAGATCGATGCGGTCGAACGCGCGGCCTTTCTCGAACGCGAATGCGCTGCCGACGAAGATCTGCGTCGCGAGGTGGAGTCGCTCATCGCATCGCACG
>QHXG01000730.1 GCA_003222845.1 Acidobacteriota bacterium
GCAACCCGCCGTAAACCCAGAAAGGTTTTTGGTTATCGACTGAAACTTCGTAGAACTGGCCCAGTGGAATAGTGTTGATGAAATCCCAAGAGCGCCCGCGATCGTACGATTCGTGAATGCCGCCGTCCGATCCGGCGAACATGTGGTTCGAATCTTTCGGATCGATCCACAGCGCGTGAAAGTCGCCGTGGATGCGGCCTACGATGTTCGTTGCCCAGGTCTTACCGCCATCGTCCGAGACGTACATGGGCGCGGCCGGTTGCCAGATGCGCTGATCGTTGTTGGGATCGATGCGAATCTGGCTGTAGTACATTGGACGCGAATCGACGTCGCTCATCTTGCGCCAGTGCTCGCCGCGATCTTCGGAACGAAATACGCCGCCTTTCGCATTCTCGACGATGGCGTAAACGATGTTCGGATTGCCGCGATAGATATCGATGCCAATGCGTCCCGTCGGGCCTTCCGGCAAATCAGCCGTGAGTTTTTTCCAGGTCGCGCCGCCGTCAACGGTTTTATAGATCGCGCTACCCGGACCGCCGCCATTGAATCCGAACGCTGTCCGCCGTCGTTGATAAGCAGCAGCGTACAGCGTCATCGGGCTTTGCGGATCCATCGCCACATCAATGACGCCGGTGTCTTCATTGACGAAAAGCACGTTCATCCAGGTCTTGCCGCCATCGGTTGTTTTGTACAGTCCGCGCTCTTTGTTCGGTCCCCAAAGATGCCCGACTACAGCCACGTAAACAATTTCTGCGTTATGCGGATCTATAACGACGCGCCCGATGTGCCGTGAATCGGCGAGGCCCATGTTCTTCCAGGTCTTGCCGCCATCCGTTGTTTTGTACAGTCCGCGCTCTTTGTTCGGTCCCCAAAGATGCCCGACTACAGCCACGTAAACAATTTCTGCGTTATGCGGATCTATAACGACGCGCCCGATGTGCCGTGAATCGGCGAGGCCCATGTTCTTCCAGGTCTTGCCGCCATCCAGCGAGCGATAGATGCCGTCGCCCCACGATGAACTCTGGCGATTGTTTGGTTCGCCGGTGCCGACCCAGATGATGTTCGGATCGTTGGGCGCAATCGCGATATCGCCTATCGAAGTCGAGCCCTGCTCGTCGAACAATGGTTCGAAGGTCGTGCCATTGTTCGTCGTTTTCCAAACGCCACCCGTGGCCGCGCCGACGTAGAAAACATTCGTGTTGCTTTCAACTACAGCGATGTCGTCTATGCGGCCACCCATGTTCGCGGGTCCGATTGAACGCCACTGCAAATTTTTTAAGACGGTTTCATCAACCTTCGCCTGCGCGAATGTCGCGGTCGGGATAGCGAGCAGGACGCACAACATCAAGTAACAGCGCGCAATATTTGGGTCTTTTGTATTGGTCCTCATGGTTCCTCTCTCAATGTTCGGGCATGAAGAAATCTCGGAACGAGCGCACAGCATAATTCGATTCTCGTTCGAACCGATTAACGTGCGTCTCGCAGAATACTTGGGAGCCGACAAATTAACACAGAAACCCAGGCGCTGAACAGGATTTCCGTGTCAGTACCGCGAGCGGTAGCGAACGGATCATTTGCCATTTGCAATTTGGAATGGTTCATTTGTCATCGTGTGCCAAAGTTCAGGGCATTTGGATATGCGGCGGTTACATCCATCAATGGCAAATGCCAAATATCAAATGATAAATGGAAAATGATCCGGTCGCTACCGCTCGCGGTTCTGACACGAGGCTGCATCCTCCCTGTTTCTCGGTGTATGATTAGGCCCCCGACGAACCCCTGATGAGGTATGACTAAACGTGACTGAAGCAAACGACGTAACCGCAGAACCACAACCACACAAATGGGTCTATTTATTCGAAGAAGGCAGCGGCAATAACAAAGCTCTGTTCGGCGGCAAAGGCGCGGGCCTCTGCGAGATGACGCGCGCGGGTTTGCCGGTGCCGCCGGGCCTCATTGTGACGACTGAAGCCTGCAACCAGTTCTACGCGAACAACAAACAATTTCCCGATCGTATGTGGGAGCAAGTAACCGAGGCCCTGCACGAAGTCGAAAAGAAGGTCGGCAAAAAGTTCGGCGACGCGAAAAACCCCTTGCTGGTGTCAGTGCGATCGGGTGCGGCGTTTTCGATGCCGGGCATGATGGACACGGTTCTGAATCTCGGCCTCAACGAAGAAACGGTTCAGGGTCTGGCCGAACAAACGGGCGACTTGCGATTTGCTCTGGATGCGTATCGCCGATTCGCCTCGTTGTTTGGCGAGATTGTAATTGGCGTCGCGCACGAGAAGTTCGAGCGCGTTATGGATCGCTTCAAAGCGCAGACCGAGGGCGGCCGAGACACTGATTTGAAACCCGAGGAATTGCGCGGCATCATCGCGGCTGAAAAAGAGATCATTCTCGCCGAGCAGCACGCCATTCCTGACGATCCTTACGAACAACTCCGCGTAGCCA
>QHXG01000200.1 GCA_003222845.1 Acidobacteriota bacterium
CGCCACCATAGCCACGTTGGCCCAGCGCTCTGGCATCCAATGCAGACAAATCCCCCGGAAAAATAGCAGGCTCGCCGCAAACAGAATGATGGCGCCCAATCGCAAGAGAAAGTAGTTTTGGCCGAAAACCGCAATTTGCGCCGCGAGCAGCAGCGGCGTTCCCAATCCGAAATAGGAGGTTGGTTCACCTTTCTTGATGAACCCTGCCAGGGCGTCGAACGAGAGTGAAAGCCCATTGCCGGCGAGGATATTTTGGGCGGCGCTGAGGTAAGCAGCCTGGTCCGGATAGTCAATGAACCTGCCTCCGAAATACGCCGCCACGAGCAGATGAGGAACCAGCACGAGCGGCAACAGCCAGCGTGTTGCAGTACGCGCCGAACCCAAAGCCTTGGGCGGCCTCGAACGCTCTTCAGATTGGTGCCTATCCAACGCGAATGATTTCAGTCTAAAAGGTCAGGTCTGCAACTCGTTCGGGGACAGTCTCGGACAGCGTGTTCTGAGTTTGTCCTAAAGACGGGCGCAACAGCTTATGTGCGATCCTTCGCGCGAAGAGATGGGACGGTCTCTCTACGATTAAATAGAACGTGTAGCTAACGAGCAGAACAAAAGCGATGTTTATCATCCAATTCATTCCGGCGGCAAAAGGCGCAAACGCAAGCAAAACGAACATGGCCTGACCATGAAGATGCATGAGATAAATGGAGTAACTCCACTTACCTGCATGCTCCAAAACACTTGGGGCTTTGTGTTGCTTGTAATATGCGGTTTCCCTGGTCAACCAAAAATAAACAAAAATCGCGAACAAATTGAGCGTCCAGGGATGCTTTACGGGCGAATGAAATCTCAAAAAACTACAGAAGCTGCTGAGTCCCCAAGCTGCCATCCGCCAACCCCAAATGCTTGCGGTGGCAACCGAAGAGGCCGTGGCCGAACTTACCCGTTGCGCTAACAAGCAACCGAGCAGCCAGCACGGCAGGCCCAAGAGCCAATTTAATTGAGGACCGTATGACGGGTAATCTCCCGCCCCGGGGTTCGTTAGAATCACGCCCACAGAGAAGACGAAAGCGACGACCAGAATCTTGGTCCATCCAATTCGCCTGCTGGTCAACAGGAGCAATGGATAGATTACGTAGTAAATCTCTTCTGCTAGAAGGCTCCAGAGAATTGAATCACTGAGTAGAGTTAATTTGATATTCAACGGCCTGGCAAGGAGAATGGCAACCATCATGGGAGTTATGATTCTGATATAGCGGCGCGTGAAATATGATTTCGGATGAAGCGGGCGCCCTTTTGCGTAGGGAAAGTTTATGCAGAATCCTGAAATGACAAAGAAGACAATCACCGCGGCGGACGCATTAAAAGCATTGTTGTAGAGACCCGCGAATAATTTGCCGGCAAACTTCGTCTTGTCGACGTGGTCAAGCAACGGAAAGAAACCGCAATGGACAAACACGACCCACATCGCACAGACGAAGCGAAGGCTGTCCAGACCACGTACGCGGTCGGAATCGAATCTGCCCGATGTCTTGGCGACACCAGGCGAACCATTAATACTCGCATCATCCGACTTGGGTCTGGCAGCTCCGACGCGGGTATCGCTTTGTTTCCCTTCTATCTGCACGAGTTTTGAATAAATGGGTGCTAGCTCTTTGACCAGACGCTCTCGGTTGAAGCGCTCTTGCACGGTAGCTCGGCCGGCCTGTCCCAACCTTTGCCGCAACTCTACGTTACTCGCAAGCGAAACGATCTGTTCAGCAAGACGGGCAGCGTCGCCAGGTGAATGGGAAAGAGCGTTGACTTCCGGATCGATGATTTCGGTTGCGCCTCCCGCGGCGCTGGCGATCAGGGCGCGACCGCACGCCATGCCTTCAGCGATCACCAGCCCGAACGGCTCGGGCTCGGTGCTCGCGTGGACCACGATGTCCAGCGCGCGCATTGCGGCTGCGGGCTCGGCAACAAAATCGGTGAACCCGACGCGATCGGAAATCCCTAAATCCCGGGCCAACGCTTTTAGTTCATCCTTCGAGTACTGGCTTCCGTCAGTCCCGTACAAGCCCCCGCCAATTACGTAACCGCGTACGCTAAGATCCGCCGAAAGCAGTGAAAGCGCGCGAAGAAAAGTGTGATGCCCTTTCCAGCGCCCAAAGGTTGCAATCAATCCAACCTTAACCGTGTTCTGATCGGTGGGCGGAAGACCAGCCAACGAATCGAGATCGAGGCTTGGGCCGTGGGGAGAAAAAACCGTTGTATCGACGCCATTGTAGAGGGTTTGGACCGGCAGTAAGTCTCCGCACGTGGCCCGCATGTCCTCTCTCACGCTGTTCGAATTTGCCAATGCGATTGCACAGCGCCGGCGGAAGAGTCTCATTAGACGGGCCATTACCGGACGCGAGTGAACATAATCGTGAACGTGCCAAATCAGGGGAACATCTCGGCGCTTGGCCATTGCCCCAAGTAGATGCATCTTGAAGCCATTGGTGTGGATAATGTCCGGATTGAGTTGCCGCAACAATTTTCGCAGTTTCGAGACATAGACGGCGATTCCGAAACTGGCAAGAAGTAGCTGACGAAGCAAAGCCAAACGGCCAACGCTATCGCCCGCCGGTCCGCCTGCGGAAGCGTCTCCGAGCCGCGTTAACGAGGCGGGGAATTGAAGAATATGACTGGTAACACCAAGGCTCGTTGCCTTTGCAGCCAATGAGCCTTCTGCCGAGACAACGAGATGAAGTTTCCAGTGTGGTTTAGCGTCTCTTAAGCTGGCCAAGACGTTGAGCAAGGCAACTTCCGCCCCGCCCATCTCTCCGATCGGATTAAGATAGACGACTTTCAATTTTGATTTGGAGAATGATGATTCGAATTTAAATGAGGACCGAAAGCCGGCTCGTGGATCGAGACTACTTACGAGTCGACCATGCTCGGTGAAATCTCAGCCGGTTGGGTGTCGGCAGCGGAATGATAATAATCACGATACTGATTGTAGTAGTAGTAATCGTGCTTCGATACGGTCACGTTATTCAACACCACGCCGAAAATCTTTGCGCCCACGTCCGAAAGCAACTGCCTGGAGCGGCGCACTATGTGACGGGACGCGGCCCCGCCATGCACCACCAGCAACACGCCATCCGCAACTGAAGAAAGCAAGACGCCGTCCGTAAACGAGGCGACTGGCGGCGAATCGATCACGATGTGAGTAAAAGTATTTTCCAGCACTGACATCAAGGTGCGAATTTGATCCGAACCGAGCAACTCCGCAGGATTGGGCGGGAGTCGACCCGAAGGAAGCAGGTAGAGGCTACTCTCCTCATGTTGTTGCACCCAGCCCAGCATTTCCCGCTCACTCATCTTGCTGGCGAGGATTCCGCTCAATCCTTTGTCGTTATCAACATTGAAGATGGAATGAAGTCGTGGGCGCCGCATATCACCATCCACGATCACCACCTTGGCGCCGGTTTGAGCGAGAATCATTGCGGTATTCACTACCGTAGTTGTCTTTCCTTCGCCCGGTTGACTCGAGGTTACGAGCAGGGTCTTTGGCGCCCCTCCGGCAGACGACAATAGAACCAAGGTCCGAAGTTGGCGGTATGATTCGGCCAGGGCGGAACGTTGCGAACTATTGAGCAAGAGTTCCGGGCCAACCTGGTGGCCGTTCCGTTTGCTGCCCGGCATCGCTGACAGCAGGCGACGACGTGCAGAATTACCAATAGTGGGAATGACAGTCAGTGCGGGCAGACGCAAAAAGTTCTCAACGTCTTCGGATGTGCGGACCGAATCGTCCATGTAGTCGAGATAGTGTGCCAAAGCGATTCCTGCAATCAACGCGAAGAGCGCAGCCAGCACAATCGCCTGCATCCTCTTGGGGCCGATGGGAGTTTTTGGTATTGCCGCATGGTCGACGACGTGTACGTTGTTAGGAGTACCGGCGAGAATTACTTCGTTCTCCTTTGATCGCTGGAGCAAACCATCCAGCAGAGACTTGTTCGTCTCGACCTGTTGCTGGATTATTCGATAATTCACTGCCGCCTCGTTCTGTGTCAGCGTTTCAGCGCGCTGCTTAGCGAACGCCTGACGCAAAGCTTCTTCCTTTTGTAGCGCCTGTCGATAGCTGGTCTCGAGATTGGTTTTGACCACCGATTCCGTATGCGTGCGTACTTGGTCCACCTGCTTTTCCAGCATCGCTATCTGCTGCTCTACATCCTTAACCTCCGGATATTTCTCGGTGTACTCCAGAAGTAGTTGCGCTCGACGCTGCTTCAGTTCCGCCAACTTCGCTTCGGTCGCGGCAGATGATTTGTTGCTGGTTGCCTCGGCCTGCGCCTCAAGGGCTCCCGGAGCCAAGACCGCGCGATAGGCCGCCTCGGCTGCTTTACGATCATTCTCCGCCTCCAGCAACTGCTTATTCAGGCCGGCGAGCCGATCGACTACCGTGTTCTGACTGGCATCCAGCGATAGGATTTGATGATTCTTTGCGTAATTTATGAGCTGCTCTTCATCACTACGGATTTCTGACTGTAGATCGGCAATACGCCGTTGCAGAAAGTCGCCGGCATTATTTGTCGTTTCATTCTTCCGCTCCAGGTTAGAGACGACGAACGTATCGGCGATGGCGTTATTGATCTTTCCGGCGATCTCCGAATCCTGATGTTTGAAACGAATCTCGATGATCCGAGTGTCGCTCAGTGGCTTAACAGACACCTGCGATTGAAGCATCTCGACATAAGGCTGGAGGTGGTTAGCCTCCGCAATATCATCGTTTGAAAGGGCGGAGTTTGGCCGCAGTACGTACTCTTCCTGCTCTTTCGTTTTGCTCTGGCTCTTCTTAAAGCCAATCAGACCTTTTAGGCTTTCCCAAAAGGACAGGTTTTGGGCCGACTGTGGATGAAGAAAAGCCTGGTTGTGTTCCAGATCCAGAGTTTTGGCGACCCGTCCGAGTAAGCCGGCGCTGGTAAGGATTTGGATTTGGGTATTGAAGTAGGTCGGATCCTGGGAAGGATTGTTCAGAAAAATGGGATTACCTTTGAGTGCGCCAATCGCGGGGTTGTTGGCCGTTTCCGAATCAACTTGAACTCGTGAAGCCGATTCGTAAACGTCAGGTTGCCGCGCCATGTACACCGCCGTCAGGCCAGTCAGCAGTACGACTATCCCAATGACCAGCCAAACGTGCTTGCGAATGGACCTCCAGTAGTCGCGAAGTCTACTGTACCCGTTGCTGTCATCCGCGTACGAATCGTACCGTGTATAAGGCGCCAGAGACCGATCCCAGGGGCCTCCAACATCGCGCGAACCATTGCTCTTTTCGATTAGCTCGGTAGGTTCTTTCATTACTCTGACGGCTTTTCCTTTCGCTGAGTCATCTCATGAGCTGATGAGTCCCCAATTCCAAACGGAGTCCGCTGGCTAGGGAATTGCTCGTATCGGCAGACTGCCAATACTTGGAAGCGCTGCTCCAACCAGGCTTCGGAAGAATCTCTTGCCGCCCGAAGCCGGCACTTCGACAACGTCATTGGCGACTAAAATGATGTCTTCTGCTTTGTGCCGGTTGACGGCTTCGAGGTCAACCAAAATCTCTTTTTTCTCAGTCGTGCCGGGCGTTTGTCTAATAATATGAATTTCGTTTTTCTTGGTATCGACGGCTGTCCCGCCCGCCATGGCGATGGCTCGCGAGACCGTCACTGGTTCGGTGAGGGCGATCGATGTTGGATGAACGACATTACCAATCACGAAAGCCTGATCTGCTGCCGCGATATAGACAACATCGCCTGGCCGTACATAGGGATTCGACTTCTCCTCGCCTCGAAAAGTGTCCTTAAGAACGTAATAGTCAATCTGATCGGTCGACGTTCCAGACGCTGCGGACGACGCCTGACAGGCCATGGGTGGTTCCGTATGGACGATCTGGATCGTTCGTCCGGCATTATCTGTCGGACCATTCACGAATGTCAGCAATTCCAGTAAGCGCACCCGGCGCTGAAGCAGAAAGCGGCTTGGCGCGCGTACTGACCCTAGAACCGCGACCGGTTCGGATTGATATTGCTGAATTTGAACAGTTACCTGGGGCTCTCTTACGTACTCTTTCAGTTGCGCAGTAATCTCGATCTCCAGTTCCTCTTCACTGCGACACGCGGCTCTTATTTCGTCCTTAATTAGGGGCATGCGAATCATGCCGCGCGGACTCACCCTGACTCCTTCGCGATTGAATTGCGGTTTGTTGAGCACCTTAATGTCCAGCACGTCGCCGGCGCCGATGCGGTAGCGGTCGTCGGCCGCGACTTTGGGAGAAGGAGTTGGTATCGCGTCGCCAAACTGAGCCGGAGGTGCAGAAGCACTTGCCGGTTGTTGCGCTAATACAGCGGCTGAATTGATCGTCAACACGAGCCCCAATGTAAGCTTAGTTGTTAGAATTGTTCTTAGAGCTTTGAAAGACACGGCAGCACCTTATACTGATAATGAGCAGAATTCCACCCCTGGCGTGAAGCCTTGGGAAAATAGTCCCGGCATTCACACGAAAACCCCGTAGGGAAACCTCTCTCGCGAGGCGGCATTCAGAGAAGTTAAAAGGGACCGAGCAACGCCATCAATGGCTCTGTTCTCGCGACGCACCTTTTCCCTTCCAGATAAAACCTGACTCCGTTCACTAAATGGAATTGCATAACCGAGTGACGAGGGTAGGCGCCCTGACAGGGCTGAAGGACTAGCAAGGGAGAAGCGAGGCGCCGCCGCTGGATTGCCGTGGCCCAAAGCGCTGCACCTTGTAGGAGCACCAGACCTTGCCGGAGCAATCGTTCATGCTACTTCCTTGCACCGTTCGGGTACGTTCTCGGTTGGACCGCACGCCAAGGACCCGCTCGGCACTTGGGCCTGGATCTATTCGCCACCGACCGATCGAGACGTCACTTAGTCATGCAAATATTATCTCTCGTAAATCATCTGGATTCTTCAAAAAACATCGTGCCGATTCCTTAGCCCGACCTAGAAGGATCGCTTTAAGAAATGCCAAAAAACTCTAGTGCATCGGAAACCTTCTGTCAAACGGCTCGAATGCTATGTTTGGCGCTTTGCTGAGGCCTTTGGTGAGGCGATCCATCTTGTCTCACGCATGACACTTGAGAAAGAGTTTCGCAGATGATGAATGCGGCACCGGCCATCGAACGTCTGGGCATCCCGGCGTATGACTGGTGGAACGCTACCGGTTTCGCCTCAGGCTCAGCGTGGCGGCTCGCACAACACTCGTTCTAAAGATCATATTGAAGAGCCGATTGGCCACTTCAGTGTCAAGCGTTTTGAGCACAGCATATTGTTCAAGCGCCGCATCCTTGTTTTTTAGGCTCAGATCGAGCACGCCGAGATTGAAACGCGCCACGACCAGTGTCGGCTCAAGTGCGATCGCGCGCTTGAATTCAACAACGGCATCCTGCCTTCGATCCAGCTTCATGTAGGCATACCCGAGATCATTAAACGCAGTGGCATCCTTGAGGTTGAGTTCGATCGCTTTTGAAATCGATGTCACCGCCTCTTCGTACCTACCCATACGAAGATATAGTTGGCCCATTTTGGCATAGGCCAGAGCGAAAGTCGGCTGAAGTTCAAGGGCCTTTTCGAGAGCCTTAAGGGCCTGTGGGTCGCGATCCAGAAAATAATAAGCACTAGCCAGATTGCCGAAGAGGTGCGCCTCGTCGGGACGGCAATCAATCGCGCGTAAAAATGCCCCCAGCGCAAGATCATATTGACGCGTCTGAGCGTACGCGACGCCAAGTTCGTTAAAGGCTTCGGCATAACCTGGCTGCAGCGCAACAGCGATTTTCAAATCATCGATCGCGTCGGTGTATCGCCCGCGCCGCGAGTAGATACAGGCCAGGCCGTAGTGAGCGCGAGCGTCTCTGGGATCAAGACGCAAGGCGATCGTGAAAGACCGTATTGCTTCCTCGATTCGATTGGCGTCGTCGTACAGAACACCCAGGTTGTAATGCGCCACTGCCAGGTCGGGTCTAAGTGCTACAGCTCGCACGCAGGAGCTGACTGCCTCCGCAGATCGTCCAAGTTTGTCGTAAACGACGCATTCACTGTTGTAGGCAATCGCGAAATTGGGATCGAGTTTCGTTGCCTCTTGCAATGAACTCAGTGCTTCCTGGTAGCGTCCTGCCTGATACTGCGAGATCGCCTGCTGATAGTTCTCTCTCGCTGTTTTCATGGCCGAGCCATTAACGAAGCTTCGATCGGTTTCGCCGGCGAACTGTTGAGCTTGGCCGAGCACTCGAGTACCAGGAGAAGCGCCAAGCAGCAGAACCGCCAACACCATGTGCCGTAGTACCTTACATTCTTTTTTCATCCCACCTTGTCCTCCCAAATGAAAACTATTAGGGAAGCCGTCGTCAGTTACGAACCCACGGAAAACATCTGCTCTCACCGAGACGAACTTCCCTGCGTTCACCTGAGCAACGACCATTCCGCACCCGCGGAAGTTTTCGATCAGCCCCATTTTTCGCACTGATTGCAGCTATTTACCGGCTCAAGCCACTTGAAGATGCGATTGATGTCCGACGGATTTGTGCCTGATGCAAAATGGTCAAGACAGGATTGTCGCGTGGGGGCGCATGAGAATCTTGGCGTTCAATCTTGAATGAATACACTGTCGAAGCTGACGCTCAATCATTTCTTTGCGTCCCCTGCGTCTTCGTAGGAACTTCGCCTGTAAGTTGTTGATTTTATTACAGGTGAAAAAAGTTCGATCCCGCGATCTGCCCGTCGCAGGCGCGCTGGGATGCTTTGCGTGAAATTTTGTTCGGCAGAAAACTTTGTTTCGCGCAAAGGCGCAAAGGCCGCAAAGACAACTGGGAAGGAGCTGATGCGCCCTGGGCCGATGTGGTCGCAGTACGAAATTCGTAACGCGAACGACAAAATTGTGCGTGACAAGGTTAACTGGGAGTTAATTCCAGAAGTTCGCGCGTGGCTTTATTTCGATCGAGAGAGATCGGCACTATTCCGTCGCGCGTGAGTTTGTATTCCACCGAGTCAACAAGTGCCCGCCAACTCGCCTCGACGATGTTTGGTGAAACCCCGACGGTGCCCCAGGTCGCGTGCTCGTCTACAGATGCGATTAGCACCCGCACCAGACTCGCAGTCCCGGAGAGACGGCTGCTGATCACACGCACCTTGTAATCGGACAAATGCATTTCCGACAAAGTCGGATAGAACTTTCCGAGGGCGCGACGCAAGGCTCTGTCGAGCGCATTGACCGGGCCGTTGCCGGATGCCGCCGTGTGCTCGACACAATCGGCAACCTTGATCTTAATGGTCGCTTCGCTCATCGGCATCGAGGCGCCGCGATGCTCGTCAATCACTCGAAAGCCGAGTAATTCAAAGTAAGGTTGATGCGCGCCGCGCAGGCGCTGCACGAGCAGTTCGAAACTCGCTTCCGCTGCCTCGAACTCGTAACCGTCATGCTCCAGCCGTTTCAATTCGTCGAGCACGTGCTGCTCATCGTGAATGTCGAAACCCAACTCCTCCGCTTTCGCCAACAGATTAGCTCGTCCGGAAAGATCTGAGACCAGCACGCGCCGCCGATTGCCAACTGCTTCCGGCGGGATGTGCTCATACGTTTGCGGATTCCGTTCCACGGCTGAAACATGCACGCCACCTTTGTGTGCGAAGGCGCTGTCACCGACGAAAGCCGCGCGCGAATCCAGCGAGAAGTTTGCCACCTCGCTGACGAAGTGGGCCGTTTCGCGCAGCCGCGTTAGACGTTCGGGGCCGAGCACAATATGACCCAGCTTCAATTCCAGGTTGGGAAT
>QHXG01000201.1 GCA_003222845.1 Acidobacteriota bacterium
ACGAGACTCGGCTTCGCGCCAAACTGTCACCAGCGAAAGCAAAGGCTGAAGGTCCGGGTTCTGATTAAGAGTTAGCTGGCGTCGTTAGAACGAAGACCTTTTCGATTACTCCAAGACCATGTTCATAAGTGCGATGGGTGGTCTTTCTTTACTTAGGCCAAGCAATAATTCTCGCCGCTTCAGGGAAACTTCGCAGTCACTTTGAGCACAGGCTTGCAAATTTCTAATAATTCCTAACGGCACCCCACTCGCCTCACCCGGATGAGGAGTCTCTCTTTGACCTTTTCGAGTCCGTGCTGATCTCGTGCTCGGGACCGATAATTCGGCAAACGGTTCAGCACCAGATGGAGTGGTGGTGGGAAATCTGAGGTCCCCGATATGATTGAAAATGACCTCAAAGAGTCCGTGACCACGTGACGGTGGCCACGGAGCCCTTGAGTGAAACACCAGCTCTGTCGCGTTTTGAGACAGATGTGATGCAAGGGGGAAAGAGATGATGTACAAATCAGGAGCAACAAAGATGGTTACCGTTTTGTTAACCGCTTTCGCGGTCGTTATAACATTTGCACGGTTACATTCTAGTGCTGCTGCAGCGAACACGTCCTTCCCCTTTCATTATCAAAGGCCCAATGCGTTCGACATGCAAGCTCCGGTAATTAGGGCTAATGGCAAGATCGCTTTCGCCAGCAGCCGCAACGGCTTTGTAGATATTTATGTAATGGATGCCGACGGCAGCAATCAGCGTCAGTTGACTTTTGGTTCGCTCAATCAAGCCAACGGATACGAGCGAACATACGCGGTCAATCCAGTCTGGTCGCCTGATGGAACGACAATCGCTTTCGCAGGCAATCCCAAGTACGGCAGCTTGGGTCTTTACGTTATGAGGCCGGATGGGACTCGGATTCAGAAAGTCTGTGATCCTCCGATTTTTGACATTGAGGGCATAACCTGGGCACCTGACGGGACTAAGTTGGCATTTGATTACGGTTGCAGCACTATTGAGCCTGGGGACATCTGCCCGACCGATATCTATACCGTAAATGTCGACGGCACAGGTATCACAAAACTAACCGCGAATAGACCCAATAACAAAGAAGAGGATTTCGAGACAGCATGGTCGCCAGATGGAACCAAAATCGCCTTCAGCGCGCTTCTACCTTACGATTATACCAGCATCTATGTGATGAATCCTGACGGCAACAATCGAGTGCGGCTCACTAACGGATCGTATGATCACAGTCCGGCATGGTCCCCTGACGGAAGCAAGATCGCTTTCCGAAGACTCAATGACGTATATGTGATGAACTCTGATGGCAGCAACCCAAAGCCGGTTACAAATGATGGGCCAGTAACTGAGGACGGCGTCGCATGGTCTCCAGATGGAACGAAGATTCTATTCAGCCACGACTCACAAGTTCAGCAATCCAGTGGTTATCTTTATCTCACTCAGATTTATGCTGTAAACATCGACGGTTCGAGCAGGAAAAATCTCTCGAACAACACGGCCCACGACTATCTCGGTAGCTGGCAGCCGCGCTTCATCTCCTCAACGAATCTAATCGACGATCCACAGTTTTTCGTCCGTCAGCATTATGACGATTTCCTAAGTCGCGAGCCCGATCCAGGCGGGCAGGCCTTTTGGACCAATCAGATCACCAGTTGCGGTTCAGACACTCAGTGCATCGACACGAAACGACAGAATGTTTCGGCCGCTTACTTTCTCTCGATAGAGTTTCAAGAGACGGGTTATCTGGTCTATCGCTTCTACAATGCCGCGCTGAATCGAACGAACGCCTTGCCGCGTTTCATCGAGTTCATGCGCGATACGCAACAAGTCAGCAATGGCGTCATCGTCAACTCTACGGGTTGGCAGCAGCTACTTGAGCAAAACAAGCAGGCCTTTGCGCAGGAGTTCGTGACGCGACCGGAGTTCACCGTTCTGTATCCTGACACGATGAGCCCCGCGCAGTTCGTGGATGCGCTCTATCAACATGCCGGGATCACGCCGACGGCCGCCGAGCGGCAAGCGGCCCTGGATGAATTCAACACGCCTACGGGCGCACGGGGCCGCGTGATGCGGCGCGTGGCTGAGAACCAGACACTCTTCACGCGCGAATTCAATCGAGCGTTTGTCTTGATGCAGTACTTCGGCTATCTGCGGCGAAACCCGGACGATCCACCGGACAATAACGTAAACGGCTACAACTTCTGGCTTGGGAAGTTGAACCAATTTGGCGGGAACTATCAAGCCGCCGAAATGGTCAAGGCGTTCATTGTCTCAAGCGAATATCGGCAGCGCTTCGGTCAACCTTGAGTGCTCTATTGATCCGGTCGCTACGGCTCGCCGTTCTGACATGATGCTTACCGATCCCGGTGCGGCCAAGCCCAGGCTGCCAATTTCTGTCATTGCGGAGAAATTAGGGCTTGAGTTGCGGCGCATTGTCCTGTTATAGTCCTAACTTAAGGCGCACCTGTCAGCGCGGTGCGCAATGGCCCCAAGACGCTCTACTCGCCCTTTGAGGGATACAAGCCAATGCCAGATCGACTGAATGGGGATCCGACTCAATCTCGCTCCGTCGAAGCCGCCGGGGTCGCTCCTGCGTCTGTAAAGACCTCGCTTCTAATCATCGAAGACGACGACAACATCTCGACCGCCATCGAAGAGTATTTCTCACGGGCGGGTTACGCCGTGAGTGCCGCGCCAGACGGTATCGCTGGCGTAGAGACTGCCACCAAGAATCGGCCGGATGTAGTCGTGCTGGATCTGATGCTTCCGAAGATGGACGGCTTGGCTGTTTGCAAGGAACTTCGGGAGAAGAATCCTCAGATGCCCATTCTCATGCTGACCGCGAAGGATGACGTGGTTGATAAAGTGCTGGGCCTGGAAATGGGCGCAGACGATTACATCACGAAGCCTTTCAGCTTGCGCGAACTCGAAGCCCGAATTAAGTCGGTACTGCGCAGAGCGCGGGCGGCAGCGGCCAGCAACGGCGGCGACGAAACGCCGATCGTTCGCGGCAACTTGCGGATTGATCCGGTCCGCCGAGAAGTAACGATTGGTGAGAAGCAGGTAGAGCTGACTCCGAAAGAGTTTGATTTACTGCGCTTATTCGCCGCGAATCCCGGACGCGTTTTCCCGCGCAAGTACCTGCTCGAGAAAATCTGGGATTATTCGTATGAAGGTTACGACCGAACGATTGATTCTCATATCAATCGGCTGCGCGCCAAGGTTGAAGACAATCCCGACAATCCTCAGCTGGTACTCACCGTCTGGGGTATTGGTTATAAGTTCACCGACGCAGAATAAAGCTTGCCCTCCGGCCTGCTCACCAGGCTGTCGGCTAATCCACATTTACCGCTGGAATTCTCAGGCGAACCTCCGCACACCAAATAAGTCTTCAAGTCCAGTATGCTGAAAGTTATGCCAAATCAGAAATCAGTTACAGTTTTGCCACGATCGATCGTGGCCGCGATCGGATGCGCGTCTCTGCTTCTTTGCGCAGCCGGCACCGTCCGCGCCGATGACGCATCTTCCGATGATCTCTTTTCGACAATCTTTTCGACCTACGGCATCACCGTCGTACTGTTGCTGGTGCTGGTGGGGCTGATTGTCTTCAAGAAGATTCGCGCTAAAAAAGAGGCCGCAGAATTCGAAAGCGCCAAGCAGCAGACCCGCACCTCGCGCTTGGCAACCCGTTCGTCAACCGCACCTGAAGCGGAGCCACGGGAGCCGATCATGGCGGACGAGCGACGCGCAAGAGTTGAAGCCGTGCAACAGTGGGAGAATCCGCAGCCGGCTTCCGAAGCGTCGGTTTACGGCGCCTACCGAATCGACCAGGAAGTTGGAAGACTGGTTCTGGGCAAGCCGCATCGCATGGATGTGATGGCTTCGCGCGGGACTGACGACAGACGCGCAATCGAGAGCTCGCTAGTGAAGGCGCTGGATGGATTCGACGCTACCGAAGAGACTCGTGGACGAGTCCGCCGAGCTTTGGAAGAGTACGGATTTGTGGCCCGTCAAAGCGCCACGCTATTGCTGGGCCGTGACGCCTGGGAGCGATCTTCCGCTGCTCGTATGCTGGGTCAAATCTGTTCGCAAGCATCACTGCCATTTCTTATCGAAGCTTTGCACGACGGCGATTCAGTGGTGCGCAATCAGGCCATCGCCAGTTTGGGCGCGCTGAAGACGCCGTCCGCAATCGGAGCTTTGCTCGATATTGCGCGTCGACATCCGGATATCCCCGCTTCGCTCTTGAGCGAGACGTTGAGCGCCTGTTCGGTCGAAAGCCTGGGCTATCTCGATTCGCTATCTTCCGAACCGTCGATGATCGGCGATGGGCGCAGCGGCGACGACCTGCGCGACCTGCAAACATTTAAGTCGTTTGAAGACTTGCCGGCCGGACAAGAAGACCAGGCATTGACGGAGATACTGACGAAACTTGAGGACAGGGACGAACAGGGGCGCGCTCAAGCCGTGCAGCAATTGGGATTGCATGCGGCACAGCGCTCAGTATCGGCACTGTCGTCTCTGGCACTGAACGACGCTGATTCGAGCGTCCGCGCGGCAGCCGTGTCGAGCTTGGGCGCCATCGATCATGAATCGGTATTTGCGCCGGTGCTCATCGCGCTGGCCGATGAATCGCGAGGAGTCCGAGCGGCGGCGGCTCGCTCTTTGACAAGTCTTCACTTCGATCGCGCCGATGCCTATTTACGAGTAATGGAATCTACTGACAAGCAGACGATGCGAGAGGTTGCGCAGGCCTGCATTAAGACCGGCATCGTTGCGCAAACGGTGAATCGCCTCGCTAGCGAAGATCGCCATCAGGCGTACGAAGCGTTCTCGCTCTTCTCTCTCCTGGCAAGAGCGGGCGAAACGCAGCCAATTCTTGATGCGATCCGGAACCATCGCGACGACGAAGTTCGATTGTGCGCGGTGCGGGTGCTGAGTGTCGCCGCCCTTCCCGAGTTGGCGCCCAAAGTTCGCGAGCTGGTTGCCGCCGCGGAAATTCCTGAGAGCGTTCGCACTGCCCTCCTGGAAGTCTTGTATAAATTGGATCAGGAGCAACCGATATTTGACTTGGCCCCAGATGACAATGTCCCAGTGTCGTTGCATAATTCTTAAACTCAGACGGTTTATCGTTGTGTTGCCCCCAATGATGAAAACCATGAACCTATCGCCCCGTTGTAATTGCCTCTCGCGTCTGATCGTGAACTCCGGTATAGCTATCCTCCTGTGCGGTGTGACGGTCGCAGCGCAGAGCCGGATTATCAGGCCGCAGTCCCAACCAACCACCAGCGCTTCAGCAAGGCGCCAGCATACTGCCGTCTTGCGCGCGAGCGATTCGCCGGACGGATCGCGCGTGGCGCTAAGCTCGGATCAGTCTTTGAATGACTATGAAGCTTATCGTCGCGGCGATCGCTTCTACGTGAAAATTCCGCAAAGCGAAGTTCCGCGAGCCGAGGCCGTTCGTGGTCGAGGTTTTGCCGACGTGAAAGCGCAGAAGACCGGTGACAGCACCGTCGTCTCGTTTCGGCTGCAACCTGGCGCCACGGCGCACGTCGAGCAGCGTGGAAACAAACTTGACGTAGTGTTCACCGTCCCAGGCGGGCGAACTCTAAGCGCATCGAACGCCGGTCCAAACGCGCGATCGAATTCCGAGCCGGAAGCAAACAAAAGATCCGCGTCGCAGAAAAATGCCGCAACCCAAAATGGAAATCAAAAGGCCTCGCCCACAGCTAGTAATAAGAATTCGGTCGCGCGCAATTCGGCAACTTCATCACCGTTCGATGCTAAGCCATCGAACTCATCGAAGGCCGGCGATTCTGGAGCATCGCCCAGGACTTCAGCGTCTAAGCCGAACGCGACACCCGAGTCCCTAGTTTCGACTGCTACTCCGGAATCAAAACCGGGCGCGACACTTGAATCTTCGCCTCGGCCTTCGCCAACCGCAAAGCCTTTAGCCTCCGCGATGCAAAAGGGATCTACGGTAGCGGCTTCATCGCCGGCAACTCAATCAACGTCTACAACCGCACGCCCTGACGAAACTTCTCAGGCCACTACTAATTTGAAAGAGCGGATGCGTTATTGGATTCTGCTCGCGCAGCTAAATCCAATACCGGTTGCAATAGGACTCGGGCTTTTTCTACTACTAGTCGCGCTGTTGATTTTGCAACGGCGTCGCGCTAGCGGAATCCGCCGAGTGCGATCAGCTAAGCCTGAATCTCGAACAGAAAAGCCTGCGTCAGAAGCCGTTCCAACCGTCAAGCCCGCGGAAGTGAAACCCGACGCCGTTTCAACGGCAGCGGCCTCCGGCGCGGCCGCAGTCGTGATGGCAGCCGGGACAGCCGCCATCAAAGAATCGAAATCTGAAGCGTCCACCTCCAAAGTAGCAGCAGCCGATGGTGTGCGCCGCGAACGAGTAACGCTCGTGGCTGAACAAGCAAAGAAAGTATTGGCAGGTGACGAATATGATCGGAGCATAATCGGCGCGCCTGATCGCGAAACCAGACAACTGGTCGGCGCGGAATTGTTGACGGGCCTGGTTGGCCGCGATGCGGTTCGTCGCGAACGCGCGCGCGAAGCGTTCATGAAGCATGGTTATTTCGACGACGCCACCCGCGATTTGCGCGTCGCCGAATCCGCGAACGAACGCGCCGCCGCCGCACGACGCCTCAGCTTCGTTCACGATCGCGAAGCTACGCCGCACTTGATCGGCGCACTCCACGATGCGTCTCCGGATGTTCGTCGGGCAGCCGTCGAAGCAATCATGGATTTGCGAGACCCATCAGCAATCGGTCCACTGAACAACCTGATGCAGACTGAGAATGATCGAAAAGTGCCACGTACTCTGATCAAGCACGCGATTGACGCCTGCGCAACCAGTGCCGCCGAATCAACCCCGCCCGGTGTTTCGAGCTTTGTGCCCGCGGCCGCTCCCGAACCCTCCCTGCCTGTCGAACACGAACGCGAGGTCATCGAACTATGACAGCCCAAAATCTTCTTTCTCAACTCCGCGAAAAAGGGGTGGAGCTGAAAACCAGCGACGGCGATCGCCTGGTGATTGATGCGCCGAAAGGCACGATCACTGACGAGTTGCGTGACGCTCTCAAAACACACAAGTCTGAACTCTTGCAGATTCTCAAGAGTGAAAACGCGCCAAAGCCGCCGGCCGTGGCCTCCCCTGAGCCCGAGCCACGGGTCGCCGACAAGCCAGCTGTCGCAGTCAGTTCCGGTTCGCACACAGAGAAGCAGGTCGCGACCCCAACCCAGCCGCCGAGAGTCGCCGCTCCTGCTCCACAAACTGAAGCTGAGATCGCGGCCAGCAGCAGGGCTGAGGAAATCGCGCAATTGGAAGCCGAAATGCTGCGATTGCGCACCGAAGAGGAAGCGCGCCACGCTGAGTTCGAAACCGCGCACCTGGCTTCTGAGAATGCTTTGCGAGTCGAGCAGGAACGTTGGCGCAAGGCGGAAGAGGACATCGCACGTCGCCGCGCCGAGCAGGAGAAACAGCGGATCGAAGCTGAGGTTCGCGAGCGCACTGCCGAAGAGCATCGGCGCCAGATTGCCGAACAGGAAATCGCGCGCGCAGAAGAAGAAGTAAAGCGCATGCGCTCGATGGAAGAAACTCGACGCGCCGAAGTTGATGCCCAAGGGCGCGCGGCGCAACAGGCGCACGAAGCCGAGTTGGCGGCGCTGCGCAAAATCGAAGAAGAGCAGTCAACCCGTCGTGCCGAAGAAGAGCGACGTTATTTGGAAACAGAAGCGCGCAAGAGAGCCCAGGAAGAAGAGCTACGACGCCGGGCCGAAGCAGGATTCCGAGCAGTCGAAGATCAAATCGAGCGCGTGCGCGCTCGGGAACAGGCGCGCATGAACGCCGCCAAAGAAGGTCGCCGGCTCGCTGAAGAAACTACGCGTCGAAGGATTGAGGAAGAAGCTCGTCGCAAGGTTGAGGAGGAAGCCCGTCGTCGCGCTGAAGAGGAAGCTCGCCTACGGGTAGAGATCGAAGCGCAGGTGCGGGCCGAAGCCGAAGCTCGACGCAAAGGGGAAGAAGAGACTCGTCGCCGCGTTGAAGAAGAAGCGCGTCGCCGTGCCCAGGAGGAAGCTGAGCGGTTAGCTGCCGAACAAGCACGCCGTCAGGTCGAAGCAGAGGCGCGCCGCCGGGCTGAGGAAGAAGCTCGACATCGCATTGAAGAGGAAGCGCGTTTGCGCGCTGAGGAAGCAGCCCGCCTTCATGTCGCAGAGCAGGCACGATTGCAGGCGGAAGAGGAAGCGCGGCGAAAAACCGAAGCCGAAGCTCGTCAACGCGCCGAACTCGAAGCACGCATTCGCACTGAAGTTGAAGCGAAGATTCGCGCCGAAGAAGCCGAGCGCCGAGAGACCGAACAAGCTGCTCACCGTCGCGTCGAGCACGAACGAATCCTGGCCGAAGAAGCTGCAAAAGCCCAACGACAGCGCGAATACATTTTCGAACTTGAACCAAGCGTCAGTACCCCGAGCGGTAGCGACGGGCCCGGCACTCCCGAGTTCGAAATTGAACGGACTGAAGCCGAAGAAACGCCCACTGAATCAACGGCGCCCGCCAAAGTTACCGAGATCGCCGAATGGTTGGACGTCAGCCTGAATCACGCGGAACCAGCAGCGCCGCTGTCAGAAGATCAGTTTGCTCCCATTCATGACGACGTTGATGGAGAGTTTCATCCCGTCAGCGTGCCCGAGACTCCATTTGAAGGCGCCGGTGTTTCATCCGCGCTTCTGAGTCAGCTCCAGAGCAGTAAACCCAAAGAACGCGCGGCCGCCCTCTCGGAATTGCCGGACATTGGCGGCGAAGATGCTTTTCACCGCATCAACGCTGCATTTGACGACCAAGCCGTCGAGGTCCGCAGCGCTGCAGCGCGGGCCCTGTTCGATTTCCAGGAAGATCGTGCCGCTGCGTTCACGCGCGTCTTGCGAGAAGCTGCGCCCGAACGACGTCGCAAAATTGGATCGGCGATCGCTTCTTCCGG
>QHXG01000735.1 GCA_003222845.1 Acidobacteriota bacterium
GTTACTTCGGCGACGCCAACACCCACGCCGACGCCAACACCCACGCCAACCGCGACCGTGCATTCGATTAGTGGTCGTATCGTCTACTACGGCGTTGGGCTTCAGTTGCCGGCTCCAGGCATCAACGTAACGCTCGACGGGTCAACCAGTGGAACAGCGAGGACCGACAACACAGGCTTTTATTCATTTAGCAACTTACCCGATCGTGGCACCTACACCATAGGTGTCCCGAATCAAGGTGGTTTCAAATTCCTTCCTTCTTCCGGCTACACATTTGTGAACCTAGCTAGCGATCAGAAGGCCGATTTTGAACGTGTTCCGATCTACCGCGTCAGCGGTCGCGTCACGGATACAAAGGGAATTGGAGTACCGAATGTAGACTTGATTCTGCGCTTAGGGGGATGCACTGGACCGGACCCCTTGAAGCCTGGTTTAAGCGCCGTGACGGACACGGCCGGGAATTACACGTTCGGTGACCTAGTTCCTGCTGATATCGATTATTATTACCAAATTACATTTGCGCTGGATCCAAGAAAGCCCGGTTACTCTTTTGACCCGGACTTCGTGCCATTCATAACAGGGAATAATCTCTTCACCTTCCCTAGAAATCAGCCCGCATCATATGTGCTCAACTTTACCGCGGCGTATCAAGGAGCGCACTGGAACGCTACTGGCAGTTTGAATGCGGCACGCGCAGATCATACCGCGACCTTGCTCACCAATGGAAAGGTTTTGGTTGTCGGCGGCGGCTCGAATGCTTCCAGCGCCGAATTATATGATCCAAATTCGGGGACGTGGACTCTTACCGGAAACCTCAACGTCGGGCGCAGCCAACACACGGCTACGCTTTTGCTCAGTGGAAAGGTCCTAGTCGTGTCGGGAACCAGTGCTGAACTTTACGACTCGGGATCGGGAACATGGAGCATGACAGGCAGCCTTAACATCACGCACTCGGGACATACCGCGACGCTGCTCTCAAATGGAAAAGTGCTGATCGCGGGAGGCGGCACCTCAACCGCCGAGTTGTACGATCCCAATTCCGGAACCTGGACGGTTACGGGAAGTCTGAATAGCGTCCGCACCGGCCACACCGCGACACTGCTAACCAATGGAAAGGTGCTGGTCGTGTCCGGGACCAGCGCCGAGCTTTACGATACAACATCAGGAACATGGAAATTAACCGGGAGTCCTATTACCTCGCGTTTGGGACACACAGCCACATTGCTGTCGAACGGAAAGGTGCTGGTAGCTGGCGGCGACTTGGCCTCTTATCCGCTTGCGGTCCGCACCGCGGAGACTTATGACCCCGCCTCGGAGACATGGATTTCAAGTTCGAGTATGAGCAGTGTTCGTACTCATCACACTGCAACGCTTCTGCTGGACGGCAGTGTGCTCGTCGCAGGCGGGATGGGTGAAGTTCACCTGTGCTCTGGAGTTCTCACCAAGGCCGAGTTGTATGACCCGACCGCCGGCACCTGGACAAACGCCGGTCAGATGAGCGGCGACCGCACGCGTCACACCGCAACACTACTCTCTAACGGAGCGGTGTTCGTTGCCGGTGGCAAGGACACTAAGGGCAACTCAGTCAGCAGCTCAGAACTCTTCACCGTGTATGGCCCGAACTCGATCGATAGCACTAACTTCTTCGTGCGTCAGCATTACCTCGACTTCCTGAACCGCGAACCTGATCTGTCCGGCTTCAATTTCTGGACCAACCAAATCATGTCGTGCGTTACGGATGCACGATGCATCGCCAACAGGCGCATCAATGTCTCGGCCGCTTTCTTCCTTTCGATTGAATTCCAGCAAACAGGTTATCTCGTGGAGCGAATGTACAAGGCGGCTTACGGCGACGCTAGTGGCAGCTCAACCCTAGGCGGCGCGCACCAATTGAAGGTTCCTATCGTCCGCTTCAATGAGTTCCTGCCGGACACTCAACGAATAGGACAGGGAGTAGTGGTAGGCCAGACGGGTTGGGAGACCGGTTTGGAAAATAACAAGCAAGCTTTTGCGGCCGAATTTGTGCAACGCTCGAGATTTACGACCGCGTTTCCCACTACGCTGACGCCCGCGCAATTTGTCGACAACTTATTTGCCAACGCCGGGGTCACACCTTCATCAACTGATCACAATGCTGCGATTGCTGAGTTCGGCTTAGCGACAGACACTACTGACGTGGCGGCCAGAGGACGAGCACTTCGCCGGGTGGCAGAGAACTCAATTGTGAACGCGCAGGAATTCAACCGCGCGTTTGTGCTGATGCAGTATTTTGGTTATCTGCGCCGCAATCCGAACGACTCGCCCGATTCGGATTATTCCGGCTACGATTTCTGGCTGACTAAGCTGAATCAATTCAACGGCAACTTCATCGATGCCGAGATGGTTAAGGCGTTCATTTCTTCAACTGAATATCGGCAACGGTTCGGACCGTGAAAGCCGGAGCAGTCCGCGCGCGCACGGAGTGCGAAGCGGCGCATGGAATTCAGTCCGAACTGATTCTGATGCGGCTGCGAAAATACCAGAGATCATAAATAAATCCGCGCCGATAGCCGCGCAGGAAAGTTATGCCAGAAACGATGAGGGGCGGCGACCCGCGTTGTCTCAAACACTGTCCGATCCGCTATTGCGGTAATCGTGAAGTTGTCCCATCGATTTGACAAGCCTAACCCCGCTCCATTGTTGAAAATGCCGCATCCTTGATTGCTCTTCATGGTTGGATTGGTGAGCGAAGCAATATCGAATGAGTTTGCCACGATATTAATTCCACCATCCGTGGGACTGGTGGATACTTTCAAGGTCGTCCACGCTGTCGGCATATTGTAGTTGGCAACATCCGTGCGAATCCCTGCTTGATAGTATCCAAGCGAAAGTTTGGCGCCGCTGTCATGGGTGTAAACAAACCAGAAGTTATCTGCATCCTGGACGCGGAAGGCTACAGATGTATCCACGCCGCTTCCGTAAGTTGCATTCTGTCGATCGGATTGAACGAGTAACGCCGAACCAGTTGCGGGCAGCACCCAAGCAACGCTGAAATTGTCTGTGAGCGGAACTGCCCGACCGTTTAAGATGCCGAAAGGCTTGCGGCCTTGGATCGTCGGGCCGCTTTGCCACGCGACTGGTCCTAACGCTCCTCCCTCCGTTGAACCCAATCCCCCGACACCGCCCAGGATGTAGGTGGAATTCTGGCGAGAGAAAGAATCGAATACACGCGCACCTTCGGGAACAGGCGGAGCACTGCCCACCGGAGCACTTATCTGCCCGGGACTGGCCGGGTTTGCGAAGTTAGGCGCCTTCGGATCAACGACGAATTTCGGCACGGGACAGGTAGGACAACTGGTGGGAAAACCTAGGGCGACGCCGCGAAGAGTACCTGGATGAGATACTCCGAGGCGACCAGCTCGCGATAGATCCGCGATTGTTGATGAAGATCGAAGATAGTAACTCAGGAAATCTCCGTCAACGCTAAACAATGTCTCCGGCGTGAAAGCCGACTCAGGCGCGACAGCTCGGGGATTTGTATCTTCATAACCCCTAACCTGTGCGATCCTCCCAACCACATTTTGATGATCCGAGCCTCCGATCAGCAACCGACCCGAGCCTCCTTCTGGGCCGAGTGTTTGGCGAGGTCCGTTGAATGCGACCTTGCCGACCGGAACGCCATTAAAATAAGTAAGGATATTCTTGCCGTCCCAGCCGACGGCAAAATGTCCCCACTCGCCTGGGGCCGGCCCTGTATCGCTGAAAAAATAGGTCAAGGCATCTCCCTTCCAGATGTTGCCAAAGAGATTGTAGCGTCCCGGCTCACTGCCTCAAGCCGAAGAGAAGCGCATGCGCTCCGCCATAACCGTCGGATAGGATGTACCGAGTGTCCGAATTTTCGCCCGGCATCGCCCAGAACTCCCAAAAGAAGGGACCGAGATCGATGTGTCCCGGCCAGAACGGCCCGTGATCGACGGTCATCGGCGTGCCATCGAACTCCAGAACGCTGATAGGACTGGGAATCGGCGCCAGTGTCGCGGTGAAGCCAACGAGCTGATTGTTGCCTAATTTCTCGATAGTAGGGTTCGCCGGAGCAAAAGCATAATAGCCCTGCTCGATCGAAGGCGTAATCGTGTAGTTGCCTTTTGCTTTTACCGAAAATAAAAAGCTTCCGTCGATAGCAGTCTTTGCTACATCGCCCGAAGTACCACTCAGGGTCACCGTGATACCGAGGAGAGCCTTTCCGTTATTATCGATAATCCGACCGCTAATTGTGTAAGTCCGCAAGACGCCTTGAAAGTTTAGAGTTATATCGCTGATTAGATTGGCAGCGGGCTGTCCTGCAAAAGTGTAAAAGGTGGTCGTCATCGGGGGCGTAACCGCGTAATCAAATCCTGCTACCAGGCCACCAAAGGAATAGTTGCCGGCACTGTCAGTCGTAGCACTGCCCGTTTGCGAACCACTGAGAATAATTGGTACCCCGGTTATGGGATTGTTTTCTTGATCCAGTGCTCTGCCGCTAATCGTATATCTGCGCCGCGCTCCTTTGAAGCCGAAGGTGAGATTTCCGGTGACCGTACCCGTATTTTGCATCGTGAAGTTGAACAAGTTAGTGCTGGATGGCGCAACCAGGTAGGCGAAGCTGGCGCGAACTCCTGCAAATTCAAACTCGCCACCACTGCCGGTTATACTTGTTTTCAACGGCAAGGCATTTTCATCTTTGAGTATTACTTCAACTCCGGCGATCGCCTGATCGTTATCGTCTCGAACTTGGCCGCTAATTGTGTAAGTCCGTAGGATGCCTACAAAGTTCAATGTCTGATCGCCGCTTAGATTCGCGACACTCTGTCCAGTAAAAGTGTGAATGGGCGTAGTTGAAGGAGTGATCGTGTAGTCTTTTCCCGCAGGCAAACCAGCAAACGAAAAATTGCCCGTAGTGTCAGTCGTGGCATTCCCTGTCTGTGAGCCACTAAGCGTGACTGGCACGCCGCCTATCGCCTTGCCAGCTTCATCCAGTGTTCTCCCGCTAATCGCGTAATTGCGCCGCGCTCCTTTGAACGCGAGGCTCAGACTGTTAATCAAGGTTACAGTGTTTTGTGAGGTGAAGCTGAAAAACTTGGTGTTGACCGGCGTGACAACGTAGCTGAAGCCAGCGGGAACTCCCGTAAATTGAAAATCACCATTGGTGCCCGTTACAGTTGTCTTCGAAAGCAACGCATTTTCGTCCTGGAGCATGACTTGGACTCTGGCCACGACTTGATCGTTATCGTCTCGAACTTGGCCGCTGATTGCATAGGTTTGCCGTGCGGCAGTGAAGTTGACGTTGCTCTGGTTAGTACTGAGGCTATTGAAGACCTGAGCCGAGGGGCCGAAATTATAGTAGGTCTTGGATGGAGTCACCGCGTAGTCGCCAACTGCGTTCACCGTAAATGAATAAGAGCCACTGTTATCAGTAGTGAACGTCCCGGCCTGCGCGCCGCTTAGCCCTACGGAAACCCCGGCGAGTCCTATTCCGCCTAGTTTGATTTGACCACCAATGTTGTACGGCGGGGCCGGCGTGGGACCAGCGCCGATATCGTCTGGTGGGCCACCACCGACGTGGCCGATGCCGACCCGAACTCGGTTGCTGGCTATTCCACGATATGTAATCCCAATTAGAACATCGCCGGGATCGATGAAATCGTCATTCAGCCTCAGAGTCACTTGTTTCATCCATACCTGACCCGGTACTTCTCGTGCGAATTCGACTTTCAAGCTGTAATGACGATACGCGATATCCTCGGCGTCTGCGGTGACCGCACTAAGATCTTCGCCAGGTTGTAAACTAAGATTCAAAGCAAATAGTAAAATCCGCGTGCGGGGATCCGGGTCATACAAACGGGACAATGGAGTCAGGGAGAATGGCTCCATAGTAAATGTCGTGGCCTCCAAAGCAATAGCGCGGGTCGAATCCGGTTGGCTAATTAACACCGGCTTTGGCGTATCAGCTCGAGCCATCGACTGCGCGCCGCAGATGACTGTGAGCACCAGGTAAAGAAAAAACCATCGTACCGCGAGCATGGAGCGTCTCTAGCCTATATTCCGGCCATGAAGTGTCGAATTGTCGAGATTGTTTGAGGGGCAGAACGGGAGTCATCTATCGATTCTATGAAAAAGAAATCGTTTTTGCGCCAACTCCCGCTTCTTGGTACGCTAACATCGCCTTTATTATCCCGTCAACTTAAATAACCAACACTTAAATGACCAACATGCAATTGCCCAGGGTCAGCATAATCATTCCGAACTATAATTATGCTCGTTATCTTGTTAGCATTCGATGATTCCTCAGGAAGGTTCCTTGAGAATTAAGGACGGGATTAATGCTCAGTGAAGATATTACCGGCAAATTAACCCGACTATCTGAAGTCGTCGAGGGAAACGAAGTCAGCCGGACAAGCTCCCAACCGGCTCTGCTTCCACGCGACGCCAGTCGCCAGAATCCTGCCTGGGATCTGCTGCACGCGCCAAAGAACTATCTGGCTCTGATAAGCGCGCAAGCCCTTGGTTCGCTGCTGTCATTTTCTTCGGTCTGGTTAGCAACCCGCTATCTGGGTCCCGCAGGATACGGTGGCGTGGTGGCGCTGATCACCGCGGCGCAAATCGCCATGATGGTCGCCGTGAGTTGGACCAGCATCAGCGTGGCTCGATACGGTTGTGAGGAATTTGTTCGCACTGGACAGATTGCCTCAACTTTTTGGACGCGCCTCATTATTCTGGCCCCAAACCTGTTGGTGGTTCTCGCCACGGCGCCATTCTGGTTGCCAAGACTTGCAGGCATTCTAAATCTGCCGCCAAATTCGACCTGGCTCGTTCTCGCGCTGCTGCTCGTGAACGTCTGGTGGATACATATCCAGCAAGCACTACAGGGAGCGAAGTTGATGCGCTCGCAGGGATGGCTGTTGACGCTGGAGCGCGCCCTGATTCTTCTGGTTCTATCCTATCTGGCGCTCAGCGGAAGCATCTCGGTCTGGAACGTTAGCTGGCTTTATGTACTGGGACCCGCGGGCGC
>QHXG01000736.1 GCA_003222845.1 Acidobacteriota bacterium
GCCACCAATGTAGCGCCCATTGATTCAATTCGATGACTTGATCGCTTTCACGCTTGCGCGCTTCAAAGCGGCTGTCATCGACCAACTTTGGCAGCGGCACGCCCGTCTTCTCAGCGACGATCTTAATCGCCTCGGGAAAAGTCACGCGCTCGATCTCCATCACGAAGTTGAAGACTGATCCCCCCTTCTGACAGCCGAAACAATAGAAAATGTCTTTGGATGGATTGACCGAAAACGAAGGCTTCGTCTCTTTGTGAAACGGACAGCGCGCCACCCAATTAGCGCCGGTCTTCTTCAGCGAGACATAGTCCTGCACGACGCGAACAATGTCCGCCTGGCGGCGCAGGTCATCGATGAAAGTTTGTGGAAAACGCAAGCGTATTCGTTCAACTCATGTTTTAAGAAAGTCAGTATCCAAAGTAGGAAGGATTCGATTTTCAGACGTAGCCGCGTTCAGCACTTCGGGATCCGAGGCTCCAGATAAGCCCTGATCGAACACGGTGTCGACGTCATGCTTGAGCGCTGTGAAATCGTCGCGAAGGTATTGAGAGAGGTTCTGATCTAACTTAATCTTCATGCGGCTGGAACCTTGCGCGCTAATTCTGCCGCATCAGCTACTGCCGCGCGAACGTCCTGTTCAGTCAACGGTGGAAAATGGTTAGTGATTTCCTTGGGAGACAAACCTTCCGCCAGCGAATCCAAAATCACCGCGACATTGATCCTCGTTCCTTGAATACACGGCTCCCCTCCGCATACATCCGGCCTAATAACGACGCGCTTCAGGAGTCTTCTGTAAGCTGTATCAGTCATTGCGCATTATTCTACTCGATCCAACTAAGCTCATCGAGGGGCGCTTGCAAGAAATTGCATCGACTTATAGATTTCATTTTATTCTCGTGTATTGTCACGTCCAAGCTCAACATCGAGCACTGCGCAAGCGCTGTTATGAGTCTAGTCGGCGCCCTGCAGTCGCAACCAATGGCCGCGAGCGAAATAGCGAACGACTGACCCTTTCCCCATAAAACCGTCGTCAATTCCTTGATGATTAATCGGCGGTGGCTTCGGCCCGCCGTATGCCCGGTAATGATCGAGAATGTACTTCTTGTCCACCGACAAAATCGTTCTCGAGAAATCTATTCCGCCGCCAACAACTTGTAGAAAATTCTTATCAGCAAACCTTGCAATCTCTGATCGCTTTCGCACATCACCTTTCCAAAAAACTAGAATTGAAGAGACCTTTTTTCGGGAACACAACACGGCCCAATCGTGTTGTCCTCTTCTGGCGAATTCGCCACGAATGACATTATGAGGTCGCCCGTCGGCATAATACTGCGGAATCGTGCACCGGTGCGCGTCAAGATATTGAAGAATGTTTACCGGCAACTGAGCAAAGGCCCTCGGTTGTAATCGCCTGACATTTGTGTCCGCAACCTCCCATTCCTTCTGTGGCTTGGCAGGAATCGAAGCGAAAACGCCTACGATGACAATCGTAACAGTCGCGCAAGTCTTGCTGAACAACCTTCGATTCATTACTCACTCACTTCCTCAATTCGACCACTGTAGCACCCGTGCCACCTTTCTGTGGAGACGCCGCCGTTATGCGCGAGACGTGTGGATGACCGGTGAGCAATTCCGCAATTGCTCTACGCAGCGCACCCGTTCCGTGGCCGTGGATTATGCGGACTTCGCTGAGGCCGTTCAAGAAGGCTTGGTCGAGAAATTTGTCGGTGAGTTCGACGGCCTCGTCGGTTTTCTTCCCGATTAGATTTAGTTCAGCGCTCGTCGACAAGTCGGTCCGCGCAGCTTTTGAATGAAGACGCAGTTCGGTTGTTTGGGCGCGTCGCCGTGCGTCTTCAAGCGATGACTTGACCCCGCTATCGCGGACGGCGCTTGCTTGATCTACCAATTCGAGATTCTCGAGTTTCTCGCGCATGTGCAGGGAACCGACACGCACTTCAGCCACGTCATCTTTGATTTCATCGACAATGCCGATCGAACCGAACGTGCGCAGCCGCACGCGATCACCAACGCTGGGAGCTCGGACGTCTCGTTCGCCCTTTGAGGCAGGTTGTTCAACTCGGATTGATGCTGGTTTCTCAGGGGTTGTCGCTGGTGCTTTGCGTCCTTCGCTTATCACCTCTCCATCACGAATTACGCGCACACCACGGAGCGGCGGCGGCAAGCCATCCTCTGGAAGTTGAGGCTTTAACTCTCGAGCGCTTCTCTTTGAGCTTTCCTTCATCTCGCGCGCCGCGCGCTGAGCTTCGCGCCTAAGTTCCCCGGCACGTCGTTCCGCTTCACGCTCGGCTTTCGCGCGCGCAGCGCGGTCTTCAATCTTTGCCAACAGTTCACTACTCAACTTTTCAAACTCAGCGACCGCATCAGCGAGTTGATGATCAAATTCGGCCTGGCGTGTCCGTTCCCGCTTTTCGGCTTGCTTATCCAACGAAGCGAACTTCTCCGCCACGGCAGCGCGCTCTTCTTCCAGCGCCTTCCGCAGACTTTCAGATCTTTCAGCTTCGCGCTTGATGCGGCGCAGATATTCCATCGCGTCGAGCGAAGACTGCTTGACATGCTCGGACGCGCGGTTGATTACGTCGTCGGGAATGCCGAAGCGACGAGCGATTTCTAAACCGGATGACGAACCGGCCAGACCCACCAGCAGGCGATAGGTCGGTTGCAGACTCTTTTCGTCGAACTCAACGCTTGCATTTAGCACGCCTGGTTCGTTGCTCGCGTACATCTTCAATCCGGAATAATGCGTCGTCGCGAGCACGTGGGCGCCGTGGCGTTTGAAATGGTCGACCACGGCGACTCCGAGGGCCGATCCCTCCTCAGGATCGGTTCCGGTGCCGACTTCATCCAGCAAAACCAACGCCGGCATTTCACACTGCTCGATCATCGAAGCGATGTTTGCGACGTGTGAGGTGAAGGTCGATAGATTCGCGGCGATTGATTGATGATCGCCGATGTCCGCGAGCACCGATCGATAAAACGGAGCCCGCGCTGCTTTCGCCGGAACCGGCAAACCCGAGAGCGCCATCAACGAAAGCAAGCCGGCAGTTTTCAGCACGACGGTTTTGCCACCCGCATTCGCGCCGGAAATCACCATCGTGGTGTTCTGGTCGGCAAGTTTGAATGAAACAGGCACTACCTTGCCATTTGTTTCACGCAGACTCTCTTCCAGCAGCGGATGGCGCGCCTCGATGAATTCGAGCGCCGTATCAGAACCCTGAGCGGTAGCGACGGGATCATGAGACCCCTTGAGGTGGCTTGTTGATCCAGTCGCTTGCGCCGGCTCTGACGCAAACCCGCTTACTACCGCAAGCAGTTCTGTACCGATCTCCGGAACGATACAGTTGAACCTCTCAGCAAACGCCGCCTTCGCGTTTACAAAATCAAGTTCGGTAATCGCGTTTGCTGCAAGTTCGAGTCCCGGCAATTCGCGCCGCAATTCCTCGGATAACACAAATAGAATCTCTGCAATCTCACGCTCTTCAGCTTCGCGCAGCGACTGCAATTCGTTGTTAGCTTCGATCGTTTCCAGCGGCTCAATGAAAACTGTCGCTCCTGACGAAGACGATCCGTGCGCAACGCCATTAATGCGCCCGCGATGATCTGAGCGCACCGGGATCACAAAGCGATCGTTGCGAATAGTGACCAACTCTTCCTGGATGGCTTCGCTTGATCGACGCATCAGGTTTTCCAGAGAGCGCGTGATGCGAGAGCGCGTCTGAGCAATGTCGCGGCGAATGCCGGCCAGTTGAGGGCTGGCGTGATCGTCCAGTTCGCCGCTGGGTAAAATTTTCTTCGTCAAACGCGCAGCCAGACTCTTCAATTCGCCTGGCAAGGCGGCGACGATTTCAAATAACTTCGGGCATGTGTCGCGCTCCGCCAGGATGGCCGCGCGCGCGTCCATCGCTCGTTCGCAGAGCCTCGCCAACCCAAGAATGGCAATCGGCTCCAGCGCCGTGCCTTCGATCTTCAGCCGTGCAATCGAGTCAGTGGGATCGGTGATGGCGTCGAAAGACAAACGCGCTCCTCTACGACGCAACTCGATCATTTCCGCAACCCCGCGCAGGTCACGCTGCAACTCGTCGATATCACTAAGCGGGCCCAGCCGATCGATCTGTTCGCGTCCAGTATCGGTTTGCACGCCACGCCGCACTAGCGCACGCAAAGCATCGAATTCCAATATGTTGAAAGCCTGAGTGATCATTTGAAAAGTTAATCTTAGCATTACGCGACGGTCTACTCCCTCTCCCATAGGAGAGGGAACAAAGTGAAGTCCACACAACTTGAAGTCCGCTCGCTTTGCTCGCTTTCGATTTTTGGCATATATTCGTCAACTTCTCAAATCCCAAAAGAAGGGCACTAAGCTAATGCCAACCATACCTATCACCGTCGCTCACGGCGACGGCATCGGCCCTGAAATCATGGAAGCGACGCTTCACATTCTGAAGGAGGCAGGTGCAAAACTGGACATCGAGAGAATTGAAATAGGCGAGAAAGTCTATTTGTCAGGAAACACTTCGGGAATAGATCCGAGTGCCTGGGACTCGCTGCGCAACACGAAGGTTTTTCTCAAGGCGCCAATCACAACACCGCAGGGTGGCGGCTACAAGAGCCTGAATGTAACGGTGCGCAAGACGCTTGGTCTGTACGCGAATGTGCGGCCCTGTGTTTCTTATCATCCATTCATCGAAACCAAACATCCGGGCATGGATCTGGTGATCGTGCGCGAGAACGAAGAGGATCTTTACGCCGGAATCGAATATCGTCAGACCGATCAGGTAATGCAGGGTTTGAAGATTATTTCGCGGCCCGGCTCGGAAAAGATTGTTCGCTACGCGTTTGAATTCGCCCGCCGTCATAACCGCAGGAAAGTGACCTGCTTCACCAAAGACAATATCATGAAGCTGACCGACGGTCTGTTTCACAAAGTCTTCAACGAGATCGCGACCGAATATCCCGACATTGAGAATGAACACTGGATCGTGGACATCGGCGCCGCCAAGATGGCCGACACGCCAAATGCTTTTGACGTAATTGTGATGCCAAATCTTTACGGCGACATTTTGTCTGACGTGGCCGCGCAGATTGCCGGCTCGGTTGGTCTGGCTGGCTCAGCGAACATTGGAGAGAACATCGCGATGTTCGAAGCGATTCACGGCTCGGCGCCGCGGCGTGCCGGTCAAAACCTCGCGAATCCTTCCGGACTGCTATTAGGATCGATCATGATGCTGGTCCATATTGGACAAACCAATGTGGCGGAGAGAGTTCACAACGCCTGGCTGCGCACGATCGAAGACGGCGTGCATACCTATGACATTTATGACGAAGGCAATAGCAAACAAAAAGTTGGGACCAAAGAATTTGCGCAAGCGGTTGTCGAGCGCTTGGGCAAGAAACCTCATACGCTCAAATCCGTGACCTATAAACAGGAAGACATTGCCGAAGTCTACAGCGAGACGATCGTCAAGGAGCGCTCTGACACGAAGAAAGAATTGGTCGGCGTCGATGTGTTTCTCGACTGGCTGAAGGGTTCACCTGACAACTTGGGCGATGCGCTCACTAAGATCACCAGCGATGGTCTGAAGCTGGTTATGATCAGCAATCGCGGCGTTAAAGTTTGGCCGGGCGGCAAGTCTGAAACTTTCTGCTCGG
>QHXG01000737.1 GCA_003222845.1 Acidobacteriota bacterium
GATGAGTTACAACGCGAGATGAAGGTGATCCCTCAGGATGTCATCTATCAACCGTTTTCCTACATCTGGATCCCAGCCGAAGACCGTTTTCCGGAAGAGCTGAGAAAACGTGGCAACGCGTCAGGCGTGGCCGCCAGGCGCAAGACAGCACTGCGAGAGATCGCTCGAGCATATCTCGCGGGCGCCGGGATGTCGGCACTCGGCGAGACAGCGCGCGCTTCGGGTTTGAGCCGCGTCGAAGCGGGTTCCGGAAACCATCAACTGGTAGACGAAGGATATGCGATCCGCCTCAGGCAGGGATCTACGCGCTGGCATCATTGAAGAAGGGCTGACGTAAACCGGGGTCAGGGATTCTAAGACTGGTGTCAGGCTTGCGATTAGCGATTCGCGCGCCGCAGATTTTCGTCCCGTAGGGACGAGATGTTTATAGCCCGTGACCGCCCAAAAATCTTTTCGCCTCTCGGAAGTGGCGAAGGCCACTTTCGAGAGGCGATGTTCTTTCTAATGATTGCACGGCGCTATAAACATTCCGCTCCTCCAGAGCGAAGGCGTCGAAGCCGCTAGCGTGCGCTCATTCCAGAGTTGGATAGAACTGTGAGTGTAAAGCTACCATGACCCTTAGGGTCGTTGCTCGAACTTCTCTAACATTTGTTTTGATCTCTCAAGATTTGGATCCAGGGCTAGTGCTTTTTTGTAGAACTCAATGGCCTTCACTTTGTTACCGGCCTTTGAATAAAGTTCGGCGACGCTTTCGTAAAGAGTCGCATCCTTAGGGTACAAATCGATTGTGAGCAGCAATAGCTCCAAAGCATCTTCAACCCTGTCATTGTCGGCAATGGCGCGTGCATATGAGTTCAGCGCTCGCGAAAAAACAGGGGCCCAGCCGCGAATTTCCGCACCTTGCCTGAGCTGAGCGCGTGCGCTTTCCCGCTCGCGAAACATCACCTTAACGATTCCCAGCAGTGCGTGGGACAGATCGGATTGGGGATAAAGGTCTACCGACAATTCTGCCAGTTTGGCGGCCTGTTGGCGGTTTCCCTTTAGGATCAATTGCCACGTGACAGCACTGATATTTCTATTCAGGTTGGGATAAATCTCCGCTCCGGAAAAAGTCTGTCGCAGCCTGGCATCGATCTGGTCCAGATTCGAGTAAGGCGTGATCCAGAGTTGACGAACATAACTGTCGTCTGTTCTGTCCCAGGCCTGAGCCCATTTTTTAATTTGGCTCTCGAAAGGCGCGCTGAAGCGAAGATTGGCAGGGAAAGCAGGATCACGCTCGTACATCGTCACATAATCGGCGAAGAACTTGATGGCGCCGCTTTGGTGGTAATTTCGCGGCCCTTGAAGGCTTGAAGGTTGATTTAGCTTTTCAGCCATGAACGAGCCCGTCTTGATGAATGGCTGTCCTGTGCGTGGATTGAGAGCGTCCTCGAATCTGTCCAGCGATTCTTTGAGTCCAGAGCTCACGACTTCCCGGCGCGTCTGTTGATTAAAATAAGCGAACGCATCGGTCAGTTCTTGTGGGTTCTCTGAAGCAGGTTTTCCATGCTGGTCGTAATATGACGAACCGTAAAAGAACACATTTTGCATTGCCACAATCAAAGCATCAGAGGTTTTGTCTCCCGTGACTACAATCTTGTCCGAATAGCCGCTCCATTGTTCATCTAGCAAGAGTTGATATAGGCGCTGAACTAAAGGCAGATAATCGTTAAATTCGAAATTCATTGCTAAGGCGATTGTGAGATTAGCGCGGGGAAAGTTCACGAGTTCCGTCCGAGTTTCTTGCTGGCCGCCGTTATTTTCGAGGGTAAACCGGCCATTAACGGAGCTTAGGAACCAACTCATACCAACGTCGGTTAGGCGTCCATCTCGGGTCACCCCTGACGAATACATCAAGTCCAAACTCTCCTTTGAGAGTAATTTCCCCTCATTCAGGCCACTTGCGAATTTGAGCAAATCAA